>JAGSHA010000387.1 GCA_023954795.1 Oceanospirillaceae bacterium
CGCTTCCGACCCTATATCGGACAGTTCCGGGATGTGACTTATGAATTGATGGGGCAGGTGGTGAATTTCCGCGGCGAAACCGGTGCGCAGAGTTCGATGATGCCGATGTTGGTGGAGTTTATGAAAATTCCACATCAGCCCAACCGCCTGATCAGTCACTTGAACGATATGCGTCACTATATGCCAAAAGCCCATGTGGAATGGCTGGATACGGTGCATGCGATGCCGGATGTAAGACCGGTCGCAACGCCTGAGTACTTCAATCGGGTGCTGGAGCAGATGGCCGAGTTCCGGGAAGTGCATTACCACTGGGCGATCAAATATATCGCGCGGCGCTGTAATGATCAGCACGGCACGGGTGGGACACCGTACCTGAAATGGCTGAAGTATCTGATTGATGAAACCCGGCAGCATCAGATTCAGGGATAGTCGATAAGGGGCTGCCATGCCCCTCTCTTTTATTGCGGATTAGCTGGCGATTTTGTCCGTGATCCTTTCGATTTGAGGGCGGACTTTAGTCGCATCCAGATAGGCAACGTAGTTGGCAGGGATATCACGCTGAATGACGGTGTTAGCGCCAATTTTGGCGCCAAAGCCAATGCGCACGTCGCCAAATACGCGCGCGCCAGCAAACAGTTTGCAGCCATCTTCCAGAATCGGTGCTTTGCCGCGCCACTCGCCCAGCGTCACTTGCTGGAACAGGTCCACTTCGGCGCCAATCTCTGCGCTGTCATTGATAATCACGCCCGTTGGATGGGGTAGATAGAGGCCGGGACCTACATCCATATTGGATGGGATTTTTGTATCAGAGATCAGCAGTCGGCTGAGCTCGAGGGCGATATCCAGCGGTAGCATCAGTTTCCAGAGTGGACCCCCAAACTTACGCAAGCGACGGAGGCGATAACAGAAGGTTATCCAGAATCCGGTGTGGCGCCAGTTGGCGTATCGCTTCCTGTCTGCGCTGATGTTTATCAGAGTTTCCTGGAGTGTCACTCTGCCTGTCATTCTACCAATCCTTTAGTTTTCATGATGTAAGACCGTTCGTATAACTGTCAGGCTGAATGGAGTCAACCGGTGTGAGCGTCCCTAATGATGCCAGGCAGGGAATTATAAAATAGAGACTCATTGGCTTTTATGCCTTATAGAACAACGGGTTCCGCTGTTACGTTTGTTGCGCTTCGAAAAAAAATCACGCGGTATTTAAGGATATTGAGCAATGATTACGAAATGGCGTCTATAGTTTTTTTTAGGCCAGATGTACTTGAGGTGACCGTAGGGGTGGTGACTGAAAGAGGCTCATCTTCTTGTCAGGGGCAAAAGAAGGGGCTGATATGTATCGGGTTTGGAAGGCCATATTTTGGCTATTTTTGTGTGTTTGTCATCGGATGGGCTTCAAAGCGGGGCGTGAATCCGGACCTATTTTTATTGTGGGCCTGCCACGCTCGGGGTCGAGCTGGGTCGGAGGGTGTCTGGGGATAAGTTCTTCTGCATTGTACTATCGTGAGCCTTGTACACGAGCCTATTCCGCGGAAAACGAAGGTCGTGTGGTGTTTGAGGTTACAGCGGATAACGTGCCAGACGCCTATCTGCGCTCCAGTCAAAAACTCTGTCGCCATTCGCCCCATATCCGACCCTCCGTGGTGGCTTATCCACATCAGTGGCCGCCTTTTTCACGCAATGTTCGGGTGCCGGTGGTGAAGGAAGTTAATCCTCTGGCCTGCAGTTGGTTTATTGATCGCTTTAATCCGCGCATGGTGCTGGTACTGGTACGCCATCCGGCTGGGATCGCGTCCAGCATGCGCACGCTCGGCTGGGTGTTAGGCGAGGGGAGTACGCTGGCTGACTGGCGGCGTTTTGGTGCACGGGTTGCGCGGGAATGGCAACAGATGCTGGAGCAGATCGCCGATTGTGATCAGGTCAAAATTGTTCGTTATGAGGATATCTGTCAGGCACCGCTTGAGTCCTTCCAGGGGCTTTACCGGGAGCTGGGGCTGGAATGGAGTGCCATGAGTGAGCAGTGGGTGAGAGGCAGTTCGACTGCCAAGCTGCAATCAAAAGGTCACTTCAGTATTCGACGTGACAGTGCCAAAAATGCCTACCGCTGGCGTGAATCAATTACTCAGGATCAGCTTCAGGCGTTAATGGAAGGCTACGCTGAATATGAGCTGCCAGACTGGTATCAGGCATAGACCGGTGGTGTTAATTCGGGTGATGAGAGCAGCATAGAACCTGAGAATGCTTGGTTTTATGCTGCTGATATAACGGTTTGAGTCAAAGCGGAGCTTAGCGGCGCATATCGTTCATACGTACCGTAATATTGTTGTCCTGATACAGACGGTAATTCTTACGGGTGGCCTGCAACACGTCGGGTACCTGTACGACCACTTCCAGAATGCGTGCATATTTTAGCGCGTCTTCAGGCAGATCCAGCGCCATGTTTACAAACACCTGCTGGTGTTCCGGACGCTGATCGCCCCAGCCCAATGTGATTGGTGCCGTGGCTTCACTACCAATCAACACATGGGGTAGAAACGCTTCCGGTTTGTGTTCCCACAGCAGCTGGTCCAGATGTATCGCCTCTTCCTCACTGCCGCAGTGGATGTGAAGCGGTTTGCCCGCCCCCATTACCTTCTCACACAGACGGCAGAGAAACAGGGAACGGGCCTCCGGATCGGAGGCCGGCAGGACATAAAAGTCCGCTTCGCTCATATCAGTCGGTCGCCGCCAGATTCAGCAGATGCTGGCTCAGCAGGGGTACACAGCGGCCGGTTGCGCCTTTGTCTTTACCTTTGCTGTTCCAGGCAACACCGGCAATATCCAGATGCGCCCAACGGTAGCTTTTGGTGAAGCGGGACAGGAAGCAGGCCGCGGTTACGGTACCGGCTGGAGGTCCACCAATGTTGGCGATATCGGCGAAGTTGGAGTCCAGCTGTTCCTGATACTCATCCCACAGCGGCAGACGCCATGCTTTGTCTGCTGCCTGATCACCTGCCTGCAGCAGGGAGTTTGCCAGCGCATCGTCATTACTCAGCAAGCCCGTCGCGTGGTGACCCAGAGCGACAATGCAGGCACCGGTCAGGGTAGCCACATCGACAACTGTTTCAGGCTCAAAACGCTCGGCGTAGGTCAGGGCATCACACAGCACCAAACGGCCTTCGGCATCCGTATTGAGCACTTCAACTGTCTGACCGGACATAGTGGTCACAATGTCGCCCGGTTTTGTGGCGCGGCCACTTGGCATGTTTTCCGCTGCGGCTACGATACCTACAACGTTGAGTTCCAGATTCATTTCGCACAGCGCCGTCATGGCGCCGATAACAGACGCAGCACCACACATGTCGAACTTCATTTCGTCCATGCCTGCGCCACCTTTCAGGCTGATACCGCCGGTATCAAAGGTGATGCCTTTGCCGACCAGCGCGTGGTTCTTTGCGCCTTCCTCACCACCTTTGTAGTGCATCACGATCAGCTTGGATGGCTGGTCGCTACCGTGCCCGACTGACAGTAGGCAGTGCATGCCCAGCTGGGCCATTTCATCTTCGTCGAGGATGCTGACTTCCAGTGCATCGTGCTCTTCGCCCAGCGCCAATGCCTGTTC
>JAGSHA010000269.1 GCA_023954795.1 Oceanospirillaceae bacterium
GGCTGCTGTTCCAAATAGTTAACAAAAGACGAACTCAGCATCATATAGAAAAGCCCACAGCCCCACAACCAGTGGGCCTATCCTGCCAGTCAAAATTTATACAATTGGACCTTTTGATTAGTCAGTCAAAAACTGCAGATGATCAGGATGGGAAACATTGATAAACAAAGGCTTGTAGCCCTTTTTCTTCACAGAAGAAGAATGACTACGATCGATCAACCACCCCCTGACCTCCAGTCTGGACTTAGGTCGAATAAGGGACTTGTGTGGCTCGTCAAATAGCATTAGTACATCGGCATCAAGCTTAAGTGCAATACGCTTATCAAGCTCCAGATACCACGCTTTATTTGAACGACTCACCTTCGTAATCTGTCCGCGCAAAATCACAAAGCCCGTCGTTCCGGGTTTGAGGTCTGTCGTATTTTGAGGCCATCGACCGTCACGCCACACACCAATACCGCTCGCGCGCGCCTCATGTTCAGCTGCGCGCAAGCAGTCTCGCAATTGTATATTCGGTGGAATCGCCAGGTAATAACCCAGTCCCCGCTTCAACAACGCTTCTTCCAGGCTGCGGCCATCACGCAAAAACAGGTGCGCCAACGTGCGACCATATCGATCACGGGATTGAATGCCGGGTTGAATATAAGAAATGTCAGAGAGGAGAGATCGAACGAACTGTGTTGCGGCCAGAGCACCTGTTTCCGGCTTGCTCTGTTGATAATTCATTTCGGGTGTATTCACACCGATCAGCCGGACAGACAGCCCCGTACTTAAGCGCACAGTATCGCCATCAAAGGCTTTTTCTACATGGACCCTTTGAACAGAATCCGGTGTGGGGCACGCCGCAAACGCCGGCGTAATGACTAGAAACAAAAAAGCACTCCAGAGGAGTGCTTTTTTTGAAGCTGCTCGAAGCATCGATTACTTCTTAAGAGAGCGAGCACCGAAACGCTGGTTAAAGCGGTCAACACGACCACCAGTAGTCGCTTCTTTCTGCTTACCAGTGTAGAACGGGTGGCAAGCGGAGCATACGTCCAGGTGCATGTCCTGACCCAGAGTAGAACGAGTTTTCACTACGTTACCGCAAGAGCAGGTTGCAGACATTTCTTTGTATTCTGGGTGGATTCCAGCTTTCATCGTAAAAAACCTCAATTGACGTGCCGCCACTTGGTCAACTTTGCCAAGCACCGCACCGGTTATTTTAGCGCACGCAAAAGCCTACGCCGTGAGAATAGGTCGCGGATTATACGCACACTACTTGACCACCGCAATCATCCAGGCCGTTTATTCTTGACAGAAAAGCCCCTAGACTTAGCCCTCCACTAAAGCGCTTCTTTACACTCAGGTTAAACAGATCCGATGGTCGTTCTCAGACTCGCCCTGCCTACCCCGATGCGTCGGGTATTCGACTATCTGCCACCCGCCGATATCGATCCACAAACGTTAGTACCCGGTATCCGTATACGTGTGCCTTTTGGTAATCGTCAGCTGATTGGTATGTTATTGGACGTAAGCGATCACTCTGAGTTCCCTACCCATAAACTCAAGGCGGCGCTGGAGATATTGGACACCACCCCTCCATTGCCTGCCCACCTGCTGGATCTGGCGCGCTGGGCCGCGAGTTATTATCAACATCCAATCGGAGATGCGCTGGCGCAAGCACTGCCCGTCATGCTGCGAAAAGGGAATGCCTGTGAATATGCCCACGAACATTTATGGCGCGCATGTGAAGGTGCAATCCCTGAAGATGCCGGCAAGCAAGCAAAGAAACAACAGGCGATGCTGGCTTTGCTGATTAAACATCCACAGGGCATCAGTACCGATGCTATCCGGGCAGAAGGCTACCGGCCAGAGCTGCTCAAACCACTGGAAGAAAAGGCACTGGCAGAGCGCTTTATTCATCACCCGCACCATGCGAATTCAGAGCGCACTGAAGACCTTCTGCACGAAGCCCCTTTGACACTCAATGCTCAACAGAACACTGCACTGGAAGCGATCAATAACAGTGATGGTTTCGCCCCCATTTTGCTGGAAGGCGTCACCGGTTCAGGCAAAACCGAAATTTACCTGCAGGCGATAGAGCTGCAACTCAGCCGGGGGAAGCAAGCACTGGTACTGGTTCCTGAGATCGGACTGACACCGCAAACCGTTACCCGCTTCAAGCAACGCTTTAACGTGCCGGTTGTCGCGTTACACTCCAATATGAGCGATCGTCAAAGGTTGGATGCCTGGCTGGATGCCCGGGAAGGCGAGGCGCGCATTATCATCGGTACCCGATCCGCCATTTTTACACCCATGCGCGCACCCGGCATTATTGTCGTCGATGAAGAGCATGATGCGTCCTTTAAACAGCAGGACGGTTATCGATACTCTGCCCGAGACCTCGCCGTATTGCGTGCACAGCGTGAGCAAGTTGCCGTGGTACTCGGCAGCGCAACCCCCTCTCTCGAGACCCTGCATAATGCTCAGCAAGGTCGCTACCAGTGGCTGCGGGTGACCGAGCGTGCTGGTCACGCCAAAGCGCCCTCGTTTGAGCTGCTCGATACCCGCCATACCCATCTGCAATCGGGGTTATCTACACCGCTGATTAAAAAGATCGGCCAGGCACTGGAAAAAGGGACTCAGGCATTGGTTTTTATCAATCGACGAGGATTTTCCCCAACCCTAAGCTGCCATGATTGCGGCTGGATTGCTGACTGTAACCGCTGTGATGCGAACATGACGCTACACCGCTCACCCCCGCACCTTCACTGTCATCACTGTGATAAGCAAACCCCTATTCCTGCGCGTTGCGGGAACTGTGGTAGCGACCAGCTCAAGCCCGTCGGGGCCGGAACAGAGCGTACCGAAGACACACTGCAGAAACTATTTCCTCATATCCCGGTACTGCGTATCGATCGCGATACGACCCAGCGCAAAGACGCGATGGCTAAAATGATGGCCCAGATTCACTCGGGAGATCCCTGCATTTTGGTTGGCACACAGATGCTCGCCAAAGGTCACCATTTCCCGAAAGTCACCCTTGTCGCCATTCTTAATGCTGACAGCGGCCTGTTCAGTGCTGATTTTCGCGGCATGGAACGTACTGCTCAGCTTATTCTACAGGTCGCAGGCCGTGCGGGCCGCGCCGATCATCCAGGCTCAGTGGTGATGCAGACAAACCAAGCGGACCACCCCACCCTGCAACATCTGGTTCAGATGGGTTATTACGCGTTTGCCCAGCAAGAGTTAATTCAGCGTCAACAAGCACAGCTACCTCCTTTCACTCACTATGCCTTAGTGCGCGCGGAAGCCAACGGCAGTGGCCGGGCGGAAGCGTTTCTGCGGGCGATTCGCGAGCAGATGGAAACGGATATTCTGATGCCAGCAGGCGTGCGCTGGCTGGGGCCTTTTCCGTCGCCCATGGAAAAACGGGCGGGAATGCACCGGGCGCAGCTGTTGATTCAAGGCGATAACCGCCGCCACCTGCACCAATTACTGGATACTCTAACCCACTACTTAGAGCAAACTAAAGAAGCTCGCCAAGTGCGCTGGTCCATCGACGTTGACCCCGTAGACACCTTCTAATTCCACACGCAATGTAATCCTTTTGGTCGATTTACAAAGAAATACGGGGTTTTACTTAATTCTTTGGTTTACATATTGACCATTCTATAACTATGCTTGCCTCTACCCAAAAGTAGAATAAGAAGAGAACGAGGGATGCTATGAGGCTGAGTATTACCCAGAAAATTGCTCTGGGTTTCGCCGTTATGGTGCTATTTATTGCGGTTGTTGGGAGCGGAGGTCTGCTCAGCAACAACAACATCTACGCAAAACTTAACAACGTCACTGAAGATGCGTTACCCACCTTATCTGCCAGTTTTGAGCAGCTGGTGAATCTGCAAGAAGCTAATCAAGCGCTGTTCAAAGCACTGGCTCAGCAGAATGCCAAAGACCTCAACGACCAAAGAAAGGTCTTTGAAACTGAGGTTAAGCGCTTTAATCAGGAGCTGCAGCTGATGCGTCCTCTCGTGGAAAACGATCCCGAGTTACGCGCCTCTTTTGAGCAAATAGAAACGCTCAGCAACCAATTCTCAGCGGTCGCCAAGAACGTTATCAAAGAGCAAAAACAGCGTTTGATTCTGGACCGTCGTATCGTCGAAGCACAGATTAAGTTTCAAGGCCTGAGCGATGCTCTGACATCATGGAGCCAGCGCTTCCTAAGTAAAGGCGAAAACTTCGACGCCATGATTAAAGCACGTCTGATGACCCGAGCCCTGAGCGCGCATAAGTTTCAGCTGATCAATTATATGCGTTCACGCGATCTCTCCACCCTTAATTCAGCACTAATAGAGACTCAGGGACAGCTGCGAACCACCCACAATGAATTTGTCGCACTTGAGAAAAAAGCGACGCAGATCGGTACGCTGATTGATGATCTAGAACTGAATTTGTATGGCGATACGGGCTTGGTCGCGTTTTATCGCCAGCGAGTGTCTGTCGGAAATACGCTGGATAAAGAGCTGGCACATACCGCGTCCCTGATTAAAGATTCCCGGGCCGCAGTGGACAGCTTTATTACCAATGCACGTGCACATGCAGAACTGGCACGTACTGAAGCCAATCAGACCATCAGTTTCAGTCGTTTGCTGATTCTGGGTCTGATGGCAGGCTCTATTGTGGTTGCTCTGGTCGTCGCTCTGCTCACTATCAACACTTTTCGTAAACCGCTGGCTGAAATTCGTGACCGATTATCTCAGCTGCAGCAAGGCGACCTCCGGGTCAGCTTTGATCAGGAACGTAAGGATGAGTTTGGCGACTTAGGTACATCACTGAATGCAGTGACGCTA
>JAGSHA010000230.1 GCA_023954795.1 Oceanospirillaceae bacterium
CTGGAAAAAATTGGCAGCATCCAGCTGACCGGCGACATGTCCACTTCAGATTTGCGTCTTGCACGTCTGAAGTAATCTGAAGCAGGTTGATCTTTATCCACCTAAAAAGGCCGCCCCACGGGGTGGCCTTTTTCTATGTTCCTCCCTCGCGACACACGTGCTATCGATACACTTCTTAGCAATTCTTAACACGGATGCGCTAATGACGCTGCTACACTGATTCCAAACTCGCACACAAGGAATTTACTGTCTATGCGCGTAATCAAATTGGCAACGACACTGATGGTCACATCGCTGCTCGCCGCGTGCGGCGGGGCTGCGAATAAGCCGACCCAAACCACCGGCTTTTTGGCAAACTACGACCAGTTAAATCCTGCATCGGTAACATCTGAAACGCAGGTATGGCGTTGGCGTTCCCCAGATTTCAAGCCTGCCAATTATCATTCATTGAATGTGCTGCCCGTTGTTTTTACACCCCAACCAACACCCAATGATCAGGTTAGTCTCAACGTCCTCAACGAAATACGGCATACGATTAATAACACATTGAGTCAGCAGGCTGCTGCAAGCGGGATTCCGATAAGCACGTCTGCAGGGGCGGGGGTGTTAACACTGCGTCCGGCGATCACGTCAGTTAACTTATCGCTACAGGATATGAAAATCACCGAGGCGATCCCAATTCGCTTGGTATTGTCTGGTGCTGAACTGGCATTAGGGCTACGTGATAAAGATGTAACGTTTCTGTTTGAATACGAACTGATTGATTCCACTACGGGGCAAGTGATGGTGAGTGGCGTGCGTCACGCTAACACGGAACCCCTGGAAAGTGATTCAGATACGCTGAAGCAAGAACACGCGAAAGAGATGCTGGAAAAACTATCGAAAGACCTGGATCAGAATTTCAAGGCGTTAGGAAGGACGTTGAGTCAAAAACCGTCCTGACATCCCAAATCAACAGCATGTGTTTTCCAGCTGAGTGCCGGGTAATAATTACTTCTGACTCATCACTGTAAGAAGCCCGATATAGAAGCGTCGTAAGTTACGCTTTTTATTCGCGTTTTTCTTTGTCGGCTCGCTAGCCGTATCTACATGCGGCTCGTTTACACTGGCGGGAGAGGGCATTGCATACAATGGATACGGTGCACCACTCTCGGTATAGATGTGATCAAACTGAATGGCTTTTACAGTGGGAGAGAAACCAGTTTCATCAGGTTCTGCATAAGCAGGACTGCAAGTACCGATGATCAACAAACCAACTAGATTGATGTTGGCGGCAAGCAATGAATATTTCATGACGACCTCTGCAGTACATCAGCTAAGATCCTCATAAATAGATGGTCCGTGTAATGAGGCTCTCCTTCGGTGGTCCGGCTATCCCAGAGGGACCCGTGACTTTGCGTCACCTGATTGCTCAGGCTTTGCCGTGTCGAGAGAGGATCTTGTGCTTTAAACAATCAAACTGACGTTTGATACTCATGTTTGTTCGCATGATAGCACCATTGGGTGTTTATTATTTATACAGATCCGTAATAATAAATCGATATATATACCTGAATGACATATAACCGCAACGTAGTGAATATCCGCGAAGGTATTCCGGGAATGAATGGAAAAACTAAGGCAGAATCCAAGGTTGATACTGCAGGGGCTTGCTGATTTGAACGCAAAGCGGAGGGGAATAGAAAAGAGACTTAGGAGAAGGGTGTAGCGTCCAATCCGCACCCGCAGTGCTAAGAGACTAAACAGGTGACCGGAAGATATCCTATAAAGGGCGCAAACAAAGATGCCTTAATGACCGACGTTATACCGCTGTTTTGAAATGCGAATGGCCAACGCGTAGCATAAGCCAGCCCCGACTTGCGCTTTTCATCCAAGATGAACTACACACCTCACAACGGTAGATTGTTCCTAATTCTAACTTGCAGATCTCCTTCATGTATTCATGAGGTACATCTTGAATCTGCTGATATTCGCAATGGTCGCAACACTTATTATTATTCATTGTCCTTACCCACGGTTTATATCTGCTTAATAAATGTACATTCGTTTATCGCATAACGATATAGGAAAAATTCCTAATTTGTTGACAGTTGGCAGTGATCACAATGCCTTAATGCGTTCATGGACGCGCATCGCTTCCGCTATTGTGATGTACGCCTGATAATTTTAGGTATAAACAAAGTCCTCGATTTTTTGCGACCGAACTCGCTCGCTAAACCGGTATTGATTGGGGCTGAGGTCAGAAAGAGTGCTTAGATTCAGAGCACCTGAATGGTCCTTCATTACTCCGTTCCTTTCTGGAAAGAGGCCAGAGCCCAGCAGGAGTGTTACTCGGGACAAGTAGGTTCTTGGAATGCTCGTGAACATTGGGCCATTCACTGCGTGTCCCGGGGGAGCGCGGGTCTATAGGTCAATAAACAGTCAGAATTGATAATCATCTGGCAGAATCATATAGTTAGACGGTATTCCTTGCGAAATTGACGCACCGAACATACTGGCATGTTCATAAACGGAATTCCTTGAACCCAATACACCGTTGTTATTTCCGCGCGGTGACGTACGTACTCCAAGGATGCTTTTCTAGCCTGATCAGGTTATTACGTTAAGGATCTGTAAGTGAAAAACGCGATGGCACGACTTGTTTGGCGCTTTGCCCGGTTTGTTCGAAGCGTCTTATGGCAAACCTTTCGTTCGACGCCGCTTAGTTTCGGGGCTCTTCTATTATCTGCATCATTCTCATTGACCGCAGCCCCTAGTTTTCAAGAAACCTTTAACTCTCACAAGTTCGTCATGCTGCTGATCGACCCGAATAGCGGTCAGATTGTCGATGCGAATGATGCTGCCAGTCAGTTCTATGGTTATGAGGCGACGGACCTGAAGAACATGTCCATCCAGCAGATCAATCAGCTATCCGCCGAGCAAGTTTCTGAAGAGCGCAAGTTGGCTCAGGCTGAAGGGCGTAACTACTTCATCTTTAGACATAAGGTTGCCGATGGTTCTATCAAAACGGTGGAGGTTAGCTCCGTACCCCTGGAGTTTGACGGCAATACACTGCTTCATTCCATCGTGCGTGATATCTCCAACGAGCGACGTTTAAGTGATGAGCTGTGGCATTATCAAGCGCGACTGGAGGAGATGGTTGATCTTAAAGCACTAGAGTTAGAAGCAAGCTATCGCAATGAACAGATCAGAATGATATTCGCGATAGGGCTGTTATTCATCATTACTACCGGACTCATTTACGCTCTACGTCAGAGTCGAATCGCTGGCGCCAAAGCGGAAAAGGCGGAGCAGGGACTGCGAGAAGTGATCTGGGGCACGAATGTGGGCACCTGGGAGTGGAATGTTAGAACTGGAGAGACGGTCTTTAGCGACCGTTGGGCGGACATTGTGGGTTACACCCTTGATGACCTGGCACCGGTTTCCATCGAGACCTGGAGAAAGTTTGCCAACCCTGATGATTTAAAAGGTTCAAATGAGCAACTGGAAAAAGTATTTCAGGGGGAGCTCGACTTCTATGACTGTGAGATTCGGGTGCGGCATCGAAACGGGACATGGCGCTGGGTGCAGGATCGAGGCAAAGTCGTTGAGTGGGGGATTGATGGCAAGCCGTTACGTATGTCGGGTACGCATACTGATATTACGGACAAAAAGAATGCCGAAATCGAGCTGAAGGACGCATTATCCCAGCTTGTTGCGACGCTTGAGGCCACCGATAACGGTATTCTGGTGACCAGTGAATACGGCCACGTTATTCGTACGAATACGCAATTCACAACGATGTGGCATCTACCCGCCGGGATTGTATCGCTGGGCGATGAAAAGGTGATGCTGGCGCACGTTAAAGATCAACTGCGTGACCCTGAACAGTTTATCGTTGATATAGAAGGCGTCTATCAGAATATATACGTTGAGTCTGAGGACCTGCTCGAATTCAAAGACGGTCGGGTATTTTCTCGCTTCTCTCGACCAATGATCGTTGATGGGCGTTTCTGTGGGCGAGTCTGGAGTTTCCGAGATATCACCGAACAGCGGAACGCTCAGGAAAAGATACACCGTCTTGCGATGACCGATACGCTGACCGACCTGGCAAATCGTAACCAGTTTAATCAGCAGTTTGTGAAGAACCTGGATTTGGCGCAACGAGAACAGAAAAATCTGGCGCTGATGATGGTTGATCTGGATAAGTTTAAGCACATCAACGACACCTACGGCCATCCGGTAGGGGATGCTGTATTAAAGGCTGTCGCCACTGTGCTTCTTCGGCACTGTCGCAAGACAGATATCGTCGCGCGTTTAGGGGGCGATGAGTTCGCGGTTGTGTCCGTTTTCCCTAAAGATCGGGCCGCGGCTTACCAAGTTGCTGAGCGTATTATTGGTGAGTTACAAGAACCTATTGATGCCGCCAGCCATAACCTGCATGTCGCACTGAGTATTGGAATGTGTTTTTATCCTGATGATGCGGAAACCGTGGAAGATATGATTTATAAAGCGGATGTCGCTCTCTATGCAGCGAAAAAAGCAGGTCATAATCTTATTCGATGTTATGAGAATCCGCAGGAAGTCCGTGATCATACTGTTTGAGTTTGCTCTGTGCTTCATCAACCCTTGAGCTTTTCTAACCTTCACATTGAGCCTAAAGAAATGAACCCTCGTGTACCCGAGTCACTGGAAACTTCACGCCTGATTTTGCGACAGTTTAGAGAAAGTGACTGGCAGGACCTCCACCTTTATTACTCATCAGAGACCGCGACGCAGTTTACGGTTGGTCGAGCTTTTAGCGAAGGCGAAACCTGGCGCACCCTGAGCAGCATGGTCGGCCACTGGCAATTTAGAGGATACGGACCGTACGCGATTGAACATAAAGAGACGGGGAAGGTATTAGGCACGGCAGGGTTCTGGTATCCGAATGATTGGCCTGAGCCAGAGATCAAGTGGGCATTAGCCCCCGAATACTGGGGACAAGGTTATGCCAGTGAAGCTGCCCGGGCAGTCCAGCAAGCAGGGCGTGAATGTATGCCTGATGTGAGGCTTATTAGCTTCGTCCATTCGGAGAATCAGGCATCTATTCAGCTGGCAAAAGCTGTCGGTGCGGTGTTTGAAAAGGAGGGGAGCTTTCGAGGTGGGTTATGGCACATATATCGTCACCCGTCATAATATGATGTGCATTCACATACACCCGACCTCAACCAGAGTGTTGCAAATACAGCAGATAGATCGCAACGACGATCAATATGCTCCCCATAACTCTGTTGAATACACGCAGATTTGAGCGTTCTGCCAGAAGCGTACTGATCCGGTCACCCACAAGCGCCCAGCTGCTCACGCATAGGTAGCAGATCACAAAATACAGTCCAACAAACACATAGAGCAAGCTGGAAGCATCAGCCAGATTGAACGCTGTGACACCTGAAAGACATGCGATCCAGGCTTTTGGGTTAAGCCATTGAAGCAGTACCCCCTGAAGGAAGGTGGGGCGTGTATCGTTGGCGATCTCGATATCGGGATTAGCTGTTGCGACTTTATAGCCCATGTAGCATATAAAGCCGGCACCGAGATAACCCAACATCATCATCAACTGTTCGAATAATGAAATCCAATTACAGCATCTAATCATATTATCTACAACGTAATAGACTGCTTAGCATTAC
>JAGSHA010000288.1 GCA_023954795.1 Oceanospirillaceae bacterium
TCGACGCTGTTTTGCGTTTTTTCACCCCAACATGCCGCAAGAACCGCTTATTTTTGTCGAAGTCGCGCTGGTCAAAGGGCTGGCAGATAACGTACAGAAATTGTTGGATGAAGACGCCCCGATTCTGGACCTGAACGAGGCTGACACCGCCATCTTCTATTCCATCTCCAATGCTCAGAAAGGGTTGGCGGGGATCAGTTTTGGTAACTTCCTGATCAAACGTGTTGTCGCCGAACTTCAACACGATTTCCCAGCGCTGAAACGGTTCTCCACCCTCTCCCCAATCCCCGGTTTCCAGCGCTGGCTCAACAAACAGACCGACGCGGATCTGGAAACACTGCCAGGTGGAAAAAACTGGCTACAGATTGCCGAACCACGTTTACCCGAGGGCTGGCATCTGGATGAAGAGGTGGCCGAAAAACGCCGCGAGCCCCTGTTACAGCTGGCCGCACACTATCTCACGGTTGAGAAACGCCGCGGTATAACCGCGCTGGACCCGGTCGCGCATTTCCATCTCAGCAACGGGGCTGAGGTGGCTCAGCTGAACTGGCTGGCCGACAACTCCGAAAACGGACTGAAACAAGCCGCAGGCCTGATGGTGAATTACCTCTACGACCTGCCCCATATCGAATCTCGCAGTCAGGATTACAGCGCACAGGCCTCTATAGCCCAGTCCGCCAAGATCAAAGCACTGTGTAAACACTAACAAAAATAAGAACTTGAAGGAGAAAACTATGACTCAACGTGTTGCCGTTGTAACGGGTGCTCAGGGTGGTCTGGGTGAAAGCATGTGTAAAGCGATGTGCGATCAGGACCGTCGTGTCGTTGGCAGTTACCTGCCGGGCGCCGAGGCTGAAGCCCAAAGCTGGCAGGCCGATATGAAAGCCGCCGGTTATGACGTGGCGATCTACCCACTGGATGTCACCGACTATGATCACTGCAGCAGCTTTATCGCTAAAGTTGAAGAAGAAGTCGGTCCGATTGAGATTCTGGTCAACAACGCCGGTATCACCCGCGATGGTCCGCTGAAACGTCTGAAACCGGAACAGTGGCAGGCTGTACTGCGCACCAATCTGGATTCCATGTACAACATGTCTCAGCCGTTGTTTGATGCCATGTGTGGCCGCGGCTTTGGTCGTATCGTTAATATCTCCTCGCTGAACGGTGAAAAAGGCCAGTTCGGACAGGCGAACTATTCCGCCGCGAAAGCCGGTATTTACGGCTTCACCAAAGCAATCGCTCAGGAAGGCGCACGCAAAGGTGTCACCGTCAATGCGGTATCTCCGGGTTACATTGATACGCCGATGGTACGTCAGGTACCGGAAAACGTGCTCAATGCGATCGTTGATGGCATCCCGGTCGGCCGTCTGGGTCAGCCGGAAGAGATCGCCCGTGCCGTGGCATTTCTGACCGCAGAAGACGCGGGCTTCATCACTGGCACCAATCTGTCCGTGAATGGCGGCCAGTACATGAGCTAATGGCTCCTGAATTAGTCGCTGATCTTTACACCTTTGGCACCAGGCCCTAGGTATAAAGATCAGCACCAACACCCGGAAAGCCATCACTTTGAGGCTATCCGGGTGTTTTATTTGCCCGACGTTTGATCAAGTACAATTCGCAAACCATACACTATACTCGCCCCCAAACTCACCGGGCGGCCGTCTCTTATCAAGCCTCGTGTTCAGTCTGTTTCATGACTTCGGAGCACAGTACACATGCACACCCTGCTGTTATCCCTGATCGCCCTGGCCTTCGTGATGATCGTGATCGAAGACCTCGTTCATATCAATAAGGCCAAATCCACCCTGTTTATTGGCACGCTTGTCTGGATACTGGCGTTTGTCTTTCCAGAAGACGGCGTACATGCACAGGAGATACAACACCGGTTAAATGAGAACCTGCTGGAGATTGCCACGCTGTGGCTGTTCCTGATGGCCGCGATGACCTATGTGGCCTATCTCAACCAGAAAGGTCTGATCACTCAGCTGGTCTATCGGATGTTGCCCGAACAACTGACGCAACGGCAGTTGATGGGCATGATGGCGCTGCTGGCTCTGCTGTTCTCCTCGCTGGCTGACAACATCACTGCTTCGCTCATTATGCTGTCGTTACTGGCCTCCCTCGATCTGGAGAAAAAAGATATTCTGAAGTTTGCCACGCTACTGGTGTTTGCGGTGAACTCCGGCGGTGTTGCATTGATCACGGGTGATGTCACCACCCTGATGATCTTTCTCGCAGGTAAGGTCTCGATTACCGACCTCTTTCTGCTGGTCCCACCCGCACTGGTGGGTATTACCGTACTGGTCCTTTGTCTTATCCCCGGTGGGAATCAAACCCTGACGTTGCCGCGTTTTCGTCGTCCGATCGACAGCAGTGACAAAATCATCGGCCTGCTGTTTCTGGTCACCATCCTTTCAACACTGAGTCTGAGTGTACTGTTTCAGGTGCCACCGCTGCTGACCTTCCTGTTTGGCCTGTCGGTAATGTTTCTGGTTCACCAATTTCTCAACAGGAAAGCTGAAGAACAACACAATATCCTCGAGTACATCCGCGAAATTGAGTTTGATACGCTGCTGTTTTTCCTCGGTGTGCTGCTATTGGTTGGGATGCTCAAAGAGCTGTCAGTACTGGACCAGTTGCCCTATTTGTATGAAGTCTTGCCAACGGTCTTTGCCAATTATCTGGTCGGCCTGCTGTCTGCGCTGGTCGATAATGTGCCGCTCACCGCTGCCATCCTGAAATCCGGTGTCGTAATGGATAAATTTGAATGGCTCGGACTCACATACGCAACCGGTGTCGGCGGTTCAATTCTGGTGATTGGCTCAGCTGCAGGCGTGATCGCAATGAGTAAACTGAGTGAGCTGACGTTCATTAGCTATCTGCGCTTCTTTCACTGGTTACTGGTGGCGTATACCGCCGGTTATCTCGCGGTGCTCTTCATCGGCAAAATGCTGAATTAGCTCTTTGCGGGTTTAGAGACTATCAACCGGCCTCTAAACCCGCATATCCCCACGCTATCGTCCCTCTCCATGCGCGTTTCAGCGCTGAAAAGTCGCACCTCCTGACGCATTCCGGTAAGCTTCCCTCTGTTTTTTCCTCTCTTTGTAAATCAGGTTTTTATGTCTACTTTTACTTCCCTTGGCTTATCAGACGCTTTGGTTCAAGCACTGGATACGTTGAACTACCGTAAGGCGACACCGATTCAGTCGCAGGCTATCCCGGAAGTACTGGCCGGTAAGGACCTGATGGCAGAAGCACAGACCGGCACCGGCAAAACCGCAGCGTTTGCGCTGCCAATTTTGCAGATGTTAGACGCACAAGAGATGGAGGCAGACGTACGCCCACCACGTGCGTTGGTGCTGGTGCCCACCCGTGAGCTGGCGGTACAAGTCACCGACAGTTTCTACAACTACGGCGAACATCTGGGTCAGCGTATTATTCCAGTTTACGGTGGCGTACGGGTCGATAATCAGATCAAACGTCTGAAACGCGGCGCAGACATCATCGTCGCCACACCGGGACGTTTGCTCGACCTACTGGAACGTGAAATTTTCAGCCTCGATCATGTACAGACGCTGGTTTTGGATGAAGCAGACCGGATGCTGGATCTGGGCTTTAGCCGGGAGATCGACAAGCTGATGCGGCAGATGCCCAAGCAGCGCCAGACCTTGCTTTTTTCGGCCACCATTGCCGACAATATCGATGAACTTTCTCACAAGATCCTGACCAAGCCGGTGCAGATCAGCGTGACTAAGCGTAATTCAACGGCGGCCACAGTTCAGCAGATGGCGTACCGGGTAGACGGTCACGATAAAGCCGACACTCTGAGTTACATGATTCAGGGCGGGCAGTGGAAACAGGTGCTGGTGTTTACCCGTACCAAACGCCGTGCCGATATTCTCACCGCACATTTGCTGGAGGAGGGGATCAGTGCCGCAGCCATTCACGGCGATAAGGGCCAGCGCGCACGTACACAGGCACTGGCTGACTTTAAACAAAATAAAGTCCGTATTCTGGTGGCGACGGACGTTGCAGCACGCGGGTTGGATATCGATGCCTTGCCGCGAGTAGTGAACTTTGATCTGCCCAACGTGCCGGAAGCTTATGTGCACCGCATCGGTCGAACCGGACGGGCGGGCAGCAGTGGTCAGGCGATTTCACTGGTTGCACCGGATGAGAAGGGGTATTTAGCGGCGATTGAAGCGCTGATCAAGCGACCGTTGAAGCTCAAACCGGTACCGTTTTATGAAGACGGCAGCACCGATCCAATTGAGGCTGAAGACACGCCAAACCGATCGCGCCGTAATAAACCGCAAAAAGCGGCGGCTAAACCCGCGAAAAAACCAACCGCCGCCCAGCTTGCACGCAAAAAAGCGGAAGAAGAAGCGGATCGGGAAAGCGACGCAAGACCTAGTCTGCGACCGTCATTTATGTCGTCGCCGCCGAAGAAAAAGCGCAAATAATTCACCAGAGGCACAGGCCGCTCATCCGCGCACCGGTACTGCAAGCAGACAGGGAAAGCGAGGAAAGGGCAGGGCAGTGGTGTACTCTGTAGATCAATGCTTCTGGGTATAAAA
>JAGSHA010000078.1 GCA_023954795.1 Oceanospirillaceae bacterium
TAACATCCAGGCGAGCCTGCAGTCGGGTTGCAATCAGATACAAGCCACCCATTTTTCGATGCAGGAAAAGAATATCCGGCGGCGGAGTATGCCAAGCATCAGGATCACTGCTGATAGACGCCCCCAGATCACGGATACGTTGCGCCAGATTGGCATTGGCGAAATCATAGTCGCCCTCATGACGTAAAGGTTCTGTCGCCATGCTGAAGATATCCAACACCACTTCGACGTTGGCCGCTGTAATATCGTTCTGGAAGAATCCCAAAACCTGCAATGCGTTGCGCAAGGCGGCGCGGTCTTCTGTAGATGCCGCCCGCATGGCATTCAGATAATTAGCAACGAACTCAGGTGAGAAATGGCGTACGGCGCCAAAATCCAACAGGATTAGCTGCTTGGAATGGGTATCATATTGATAGTTGGCGAGGTTTGGATCGGTCTGCACACAATGAAATTCCGCCAACTCGGCGAAGAACAGATCCATCAGTAACGTCATAATATGGTCTGCAATACCACGATGTCGTGTCATCACCTTTTCTAAAGATTCACCCGGCATGTATGACATGCAGAGAATCTCAGTCGTTGACAGATCATCATAAAATTCAGGCAAACATAGATGCTCGCGTAAATGGAATCCATCGATCAACTGCTGATAGATACGTATCTGTGCACCTTCATGCAGATAATCGGCCTCTAGTCGCAACTGTGTCCGCGCTTCATCCAATAATGGCTCTATCTCCAACGATGACGGAAGCAAACCACTCAGCCGCAACAGCGATACAACATTGTTAATATCACTGTCGATGCTCTCTTTGATGCCGGGGTACTGTATTTTCACAGCCATCTGACGACCATCAGGCGTCAGGGCTTTATGAACCTGGCCGATAGAAGCAGCCGCGACCGGTTCAAAGGAAAAACGACTGAATTGCTCCTGCCACTCCTCCCCCCAGTTCCGTTCCAACACGTCGAACAGCTGATTCGCAGGCATTATCATCGCTTCGGACCTGAGGCGCTCAAGAATCACTGCCAGCTCCTGTGGCATAAGATTACCTGCGTCCATAGACAACAGCTGACCGACCTTCATGGCAGCACCGCGCATGTTGGCAAGTTTATCCGCGACCTGACGCGCATTGGCTTCAGTCAGCAATACGTTACTCAACTGCGGCTTTTGACCCTTTGCTAGCTGTTTACCACTTTCCAGCAGGACATTCCCTGCAATGCGCCCTGCCAGCGATCCCATACCACTCAAGCGCGCTAACCGGCTTTGCGGGACTTTGGCTGCTTTCAGTTCCGTCTTATCAGTCATGGCACGCTATTCCGGTAAGTAAGCTTCAATTGCGGTCATCAGGCGGGTATCGTCAGGGCGGATATTACTTTTAAAACTGCCCACTAACTGCCCGTTCGGCGCTATCAGATACTTGTGAAAGTTCCAGCCGGGGTATTCGCCCGCACGCTCCGCCAAGGCCTGATAGAACAACGATGCATTGCGCTGTGCAGCATGGACCTTTTCAAACATTGGGAATTTTACGCCGTAGGTCAGCCGACAAAAGTTACTGATCTGCTTTTCTGTACCCGGTTCCTGTCCGGCAAAATCGTTGGATGGGAAGCCTAACACCACCAGCCCCCGCTCTTTGTAAGCTTCATACATAGATTCCAGGCCGTTGTATTGTGGTGTATATGCACACTTGCTGGCCGTATTCACCACCAGAATAAGTTTTCCCTGATAGGCATCACATAGATTGACCCGTTCGTCTTGACCGAGCTTTTTGAATTCATAATTCAGCAACGGCGAACACAGTTTCCGGGGCTCGCTGGCATATGCGTGTAATGCAGTAAAAGCGAGCAGAATAACCGCTATGACCTGAACAATCTTAAGATCCGCGGGCACTTTCATATCGACTCCTCCGATTTTCACCCTGTCAGCTGGCAAGGTTGTAGTCATCCAAGCTCTGACTACGCGCGTGGGCATAATCAATAATGGGCAGCGGCCGGCCAACCGTCGCTCCCAACATAGGATCAAAACGTTGGACACCTTTCAGCGAAGCCAACTCCGGTATCCAGCGTGCAACATATTCACCTTGAGCATCAAATCGCTCAGCCTGACGCATAGGACTGAAAATCCTGAAATATGGCGTGGCATCAGCCCCCACTGAGGCACTCCACTGCCATCCGCCTAAGTTGGAGGCAAAGTCGCCGTCGATAAGATGCTGCATAAAGAAGCGAGCCCCTTTGCGCCAATCCTGTCGTAACAGCTTGGTTAAAAAGGATGCCGTCACCATACGCAGTCGATTGTGCATCCATCCCGTGGCAAGCAACTGTTTCATACCAGCATCAACCAGCGTAAAGCCGGTTTCACCCCGGCACCAGGCATCAAATAGCTGATCATCTGAAGACCAGGTTAACCGGCTTTCCACATCCGGTTTAAACGGCAACAACCTGTTCATCTCCGGAAAATCCACCAGCAGATGGCGATAGAACTCTCTCCAGATCAGCTCAGACGTCCAGTGATTGTCCAGCCATTCAGGATCTCCCGAATTCGCGCTTAAGCCGGCCAGACACTGACGCGACGATATGGCCCCTACGGTCAGATAAGGAGATAATACAGAGGTTGCGGCTAACGCTGGATAATCACGTTTTAACTTGTAATCAGCTGCTTTAGTTTCCGCAAATATCGCTAAACGCTGATGGGCCTCTTCAGAGCCTGCGGGCCAAAGATGATCATGCCAGATACTCTGCACAGGTGCGTCATACACCAACGAGTCAGGAACAGGATCAGACTGCACATTACACGGCGGTTGAGGCGCGGGCATGGGCAAAGGCTCTGGCCACTCATCGGTGAACCGGACACGCCACGCCTTGCTGAACGGCGTGAAAACCTTAAATGGCTGCCCCTGTTTGTTCCGCACCGTACCCGGCTTAATAATCGTATCCGAGTGAAAACCTTCCACCCTCAGTTGATGCTGCTGGAAAAGCATCTGAACGGCATCGTCTCGGCGCTGCTCATACTCAGCATATTCATGGTTAAAGTAGAGGGAATCCGCGTTCAGACGATTGGCCAGGGCCAGAAGTTGATCAGGCACTTCATTGTTGCTGCTGGCCCGGAGTATTTTAAGTGGGATATTCAGCGATGCCAGGTCTTGGCTTAACTCTCGAAGGTTTGCCAACCAGAATTGGACGCGGCTATTCGCTTCATCCTGCATCAGCCATTGCACCGGTGTCAGAACGGCAACCGCAACAATCGGAACACCATCGGATGACTGATTTGCATTGTAGAGCGCTTTATTATCACGCACGCGCAAATCGTTTCTGAACCAGATCAGTTTCATCGAATGTCCTCCAGATTTGATTTATCGTGCCACCTCCATGTGGCAGATAAGCGATCAGATGTAGTTTCTCAAACCCAACTCATGCGGGTAGGGATCGAGATATGCCTGTGAAAGGATGTAATCATTTCCGTGGCGCTTCAGATAATGCTTCAGTAACGTCAGCGGTACGACAAGATGTACTTTACGCGTGCGGTACTGATCGATCGAGGTCAGCAGATCTTGTTTGACGTCCTGATCAAGGTCTTTCTTCATGTAGCCCATAATATGCATCAGCACGTTGGTGTGGCTCTTACGGTTGGCACGTTCTTTTAGGAACGTCATCAGCGTCAGGATGTAGTGGGCCATCACCTCTTCCAATGGTTTTTGCGACGCCTCTTGCGCCAGATATCGTCCCAGTTCTTTGTACCCTCTGTAAGAGTGCGCCATCAGCTGATATTTATGCCGACTGTGGAACTGGATGATGTTATGTACCGAAGGGTCGTTTGCCACCTCTTGCTGCCAGCTGAAGTACACAAAGACACGCGTAATGAAATTCTCACGCAGCACCGCATCATTGAGACGCCCTTCCTCTTCGACCGGCAATGCAGGATTATTAGCCATCAACCGCGCCGCAAAAATACCACTCCCCGCTTCATTGGGCATACCGTTTGGGTGATACACCTTAACCCGTTCCATGCCGCAGCTCGGAGAGCCTTTCATCAGTACATAACCGCAGAGTTCCGGATGGTGTTCGGTGACGAAATCTGCGTGCTCAGCCAAACCATCCGTCGGATCAAGGTCGGGATTACGTGTACCTAATGCGCGTGGATTAGCCGCATCACCGACTAAGCGAATGGGCTGACGCGGTGTCCCAAGGCCCGCAGCGACTTCCGGGCAAAAAGGTTTGAAATCAAAACACTCACTCAGCACGTTCAGGCAATATACTGAGCGTTTATGGCCTCCATCAAAACGTACTTTCTGACCTAATAAACAGGCACTGATGCCCACAGGAATAGAAATTTTGGCGATATCATTCATGTCGATGCTCTCCTGCACTCATTTATTCTTAAGCTTAAAAGCCGGTCATCGGTTGCATCAGGCGACCTAACAGAGTTGTAAACTTGAGGGGTGCATCCGTTGCCACCAGACAAATACAATCTTCGGCACTATCCACTAAGGGCTGGTGTTCGACCTGATCATCCAGATCGGCAATATCCCCCGCTGCAAAACGACCAATTTCATCAGTAAAGGAACCACGCAAAACCAGCGTCAGCTCATTCCCATCGTGACTGTGTGGCAGCATCGCTTTGCCAGGCGCAATACGTAACAAGCGGGATACACCGCCACTTTGACACGGCAGATCAAAATAGTAGACGCCGGGCACAATTCGCTTCCACTCAACATCGTCAAATGACCCACCAATGTAGTCGGCCAGTGGCGCAGGCACGTCTGATGCCACTGAACGGGACTGTGATGATGCGGGTTTAACCGAGCGAATCTGCACAGCATTGTCCTGAGAGTCGATCGCTGCCAACACAGATGCCAGCGCATCGTCACTCACGGCGGCAGGCATCAGAGTGTCCAACAGAGCACCACCGATCGCTTCAGATTGTTGTGCCCGTGCACGGCACGGCGCGCACATCGCCAGATGACAAGCAGTCACCAATGCCATCGCCTGAGACATAGATCCAGCGGCGTAACTTAGCAAGGTTGCTTCATCCAGATGATGACGGATGTTCATACTTCAACCCTCCAGATCATTTTCAACTTATCCGCAGCCAAACGGATGCGGGACTTCACGCTGCCCAACGGGATACCTATGCGGTCAGCTATCTCCTGATGAGAACGTCCTTCAAAAAAAGACATATAAATAACCTGAGACTGATTTTCCGGTAACGTTTTAATCGCTTCAGCCACGCGATCAGACAGCACACTCTGCTCCCCCGCGTCACCTTCATCTTCACCCGCGTGCCAATCTTCAAATTCGTATTCGGGATATTTCTGACGACGCATCCAGTCAATGCTTTGGTTTCTTGCCAGCGTAAAGATCCAGGTACTCGCCGCTGCTTTTGACGGATTATATAAATGGGCTTTGTTCCAAACAGCTAACATCGTCTCTTGCATTAGCTCATCTGCCGTTGCGTCAGTAAGCCCAAGACGAACAATGTAAGCTTTGACCTTGGGAGCGAAATGACGAAACAACTGAACGTACTGCTCTTTATCACGGGTTTCAGCGAACTGAGCAAGCAATCGCGTCCATTCCCGGCTGGCAGACTGATCTCTGTTTATGGCCACAACTTTTTCCACGTCATCTCCCGGCGGTTTGTTTTCCATATCTTCTCCTACGGTCCTTGTGCGTTACCGGATCAGTTTTATTTCTGTTTCTCTCATAAAAGCCGCTAAATCAGACCTAAAACTTTTTTGTGATCTTTTATGGTCTAGGCTGCGTAACATGAAACAACGTACTCATTATGGACGAAACCATGAATATCGCTGCAATACGCCCCCGTAAAATCGCTGTTGTAGGTTCCGGTATTACCGGTCTCAGTTGCGCCTGGCTGCTGAATAAGGCGCATGACGTCACCCTCTATGAAAAAGATGATCGCCTCGGTGGACATGCCAACACGGTCACCGTCGATGTGGAGGGAGATCGTGTCGATGTAGATACCGGATTCATTGTGTTTAATCCGGTGAATTACCCTAATCTGGTTCAGCTCTTTGACACCCTGGGCGTGGCGACTTGTGAAACAGATATGTCGTTTGGCATCTCAGTGAATCAGGGCGAGCTGGAATACTCAGGCACGGGGCTGAGTGGTTTGTTTGCTCAGAAGCACAACCTGCTCAAACCTTCGTTCTGGTCGATGATTCGTGACCTGCTTCGTTTCTATCGGGAGTCAGAACGTATGGGACAACAGGCCGATATCGAGAGGCTGTCGTTGGGTGACCTTCTCAAGCAGCATCACTACGGGGACAGATTTATTTACGATCATTTGTTACCTATGGGCGCAGCTATTTGGTCAACACCCGTGGAACAGATGCTTCGCTACCCCGCCAGCAGCTTCCTTCGTTTTTGCAGCAACCATGGATTGACGCAACTGAAAGATCGCCCACAGTGGCGCACCGTGATCGGTGGAAGCCGTCACTATGTCAGCCGTATCGGCGAATCTTTGCAGGATCGCATTCGTCTCAATAGTCACATCCACCGTATCCTTCGGCAGAACGATCAGGTGATCATTGAAGATATTCACGGCCGCCGGGAATATTATGATGATGTGGTTCTGGCATGCCATTCTGATCAGGCGCTGGGCTTACTTGCCGAACCCACTGCAGACGAACAGCATTTGCTGGGACAGTTCCCCTATCTGCGCAATCAGGCCTTTCTGCACACCGACGCATCCCTTATGCCTAAGCGAAAATCGGTTTGGTCTAGCTGGAACTATATGGCAGAGCGAGGAGATGCACAGGAACACCAGGTCTCTGTGAGCTATTGGATGAACGCGCTTCAGCCCCTGAATACAGAACATCCTCTATTTGTGTCGCTCAACCCGAACAAAGGACCCGCTGAAGGCAGTATTCTTCGCAGCTTCTTCTATGACCATCCGCAATTCAGCAGCAACGCTATGGCTGTTCAGAAACGCTTGTGGGGGCTACAAGGCCATCAAAATACATGGTTCTGCGGTGCGTACTTTGGCTACGGTTTCCATGAAGATGGCCTTCAGGCAGGTCTCGCTGTAGCGGAACAGCTGGGGGGAATTCCACGTCCCTGGACGCTGAAAGATCCCAACAGTCGCATCCATGTATTCCCGGGGCAGACCGAAATGGGCTCTTTTTCAGATAGAGAGGAACAGGCCCATGGCTGATTTCAGTTCGTCGCTCTATGAAGGCGTCGTGATGCATCATCGGTTCAAACCCAAAAAACACCGTTTCGTCTACCGTGTATTTTCACTCTGCCTTAACCTCGATGAACTGGACACGCTTAATAAGCAGCGCCGCTTCTTCTCACTCAACCGTTTTAATCTGTTCTCGTTCCACGAGAAAGACCATGGTCGTGGATCAGGAAAACTGCGCGATCAGATCACAGAAATACTGGTTAAACGCGGGTACAGCTCTGCCACGGCACATATTCGCTTACTCTGTTATCCGCGCATACTGGGCTACACCTTTAATCCACTCAGCGTCTACTTCTGTTACAACACTGATGCCGTGCTGGAGGTCATTCTTTACGAAGTCAGTAACACGTTCGGGCAACGACACACCTATCTGCTCACAGCAGAACAGGACAAAACCGGTCACATACGCCAACAATGCGATAAGCAGATGTACGTCAGCCCTTTTATGCCAATGAATACCGGGTACAGCTTCCGGATCTTGCCTCCGGCACAGCAAGTTGCCGTCAATATCCGACAAACAGAACGGGATTCAGGCAAAGCTGTACTGCATGCAACCTTTAGTGGTTCACACACATCGATGTCAGATTCAGACCTTCTGAAAGCATTTTTTAGGTATCCGTTGATGACGCTTAAAGTGATGACTGCGATCCATTGGGAGGCCCTGCGCCTGTGGCGTAAAAAAGTCAAAATCCAGCCCCGTACAGCCGGCGAACACTACAGCATCAGCTGGAAGGACAAACACGGAGTTATCCATCATGAAAGCCATTAACTGTCCAAACTCGACCTCCGTCACACCTAAATCACCCAATTTACTGGAGCGGCAGCTAATCTGCTTTTTGCAACAGCGGCTCGACCGGTCTTGCGGCAGCCTACAGCTGACGTTACCCAGCGGGGTCCAATGCCGCTTTGGTCACAACCAACCGGCCGCATCAGTCACACTGCATAGCTACCGACCACTGACCCGACTGCTGTTTGGTGGCGCAAACGGCTGGTCTGAAGGTTATCTGGCAGGTGAATGGGATAGCCCGGATCTAACGGCACTGGTTCACTGGGCGCTGAGTTACGAAGATGCCCTATCGTCCATAGCCAAAGCGAGTTTCGTTACCGGTGTGCTGCACAACCTTTACCACTGGCAGCGAGATAACAGCAAACACGGCAGCAAACGTAATATTGCGGCCCACTATGATCTCGGCAATGACTTTTATAAAGAATGGCTTGATCCGGGCATGACCTATTCTGCGGCTCTGTTCGACCAACCCGATCAACCGCTGGAAGCTGCACAGCGCAACAAATACGCCCGAATAATAGAGATGCTCAACGCCAAACCAGGCAATAATATCGCTGAAATCGGTTGTGGCTGGGGTGGGTTTGCCGAGCAGGCCGCCATCGATCATGACCTCAACGTGCACGGCGTCACCCTTTCGCAGGAACAATTAGCGTGGGCTAAGCGGCGTATTAGTAACGCGAACTTACAGAATAAAGTGAATTTCAGTCTCACCGACTACCGTGATCTGGTTCATCGATACGACAGTATCGTCTCCATCGAAATGTTTGAAGCTGTCGGCGAAGCCCACTGGGATACCTATTTCAATACGCTGAAACGCATACTGAAACCCGGTGGTAACGTTGTTCTGCAGGTGATTACGATTGAGGACGAGCGCTTTCATACGTATCGCAAACAAGCGGATTTTATCCAACGCTACGTCTTTCCCGGCGGAATGTTACCCAGCATTGAAGCGTTGCAAGATAAGTTCGAGCTACACGGGTTTGAGCTACAACAGAAACTGCTTTTCGGACCTGACTATGCACACACATTACGTCACTGGCGAGATGCATTTGAAGCACGCTGGAACATGATTAAACCACAAGGGTTCGATGACCGTTTCTACCGTTTATGGCGTTATTATCTGGCCTACTGTGAAGGCGGCTTTGATCAGGGCAGCATTAACGTAGGTTTGTATCAGCTGAAACTTGCAGAAGCGAAATGATATAGGTCATGACTAAACGAAGGGCTGAGAATCAATAGCGAAAGCTCAGCCTCAATCTTTCAGATAACGCTCCATACTGAAATTGATTAACACGCTTGCTCCACGTGCTACCTGGTTTTCACTCACAGTCACAAACCCTAATGTATCAAATAGGGTTTTGGCCCCTTTGCTGGCTTCCACATATAACCGCTCATACCCCTTCTGTTTTGCGATATCACAAAGATACAGAAACAGTGACTGACCAATACCTCGGCGCTGATAATCTTTATGTACATACAGACAATCGATATGCCCATCATCGTCTAACTCGATGAATCCGACAATCTGACCATTGATGAGCGCAACAAACGGCTTTTTAAGATCAAGACGTGCCTGCCACCGTGCATAGTCTGGGGGCGTGGGAGACCAGGACTCCAGCTCTTGATCACTGTAAAAGCGTCGATCAATCGCATGGACCGATTCATGAAACAGAGTCGTAATTTCACGCGCATCCGCTTCTTTATAGTGTCTAATCTGCATACGTTTTCTTAATGCTGGTGGGATATGAGGTGTGTGGCTCATTCAATTAAGAAGACTAGAAAGCCACCTAGTGAAACGGCTGGGTTATGAGGGAGAAAAGTTCACATCTGACAGGCCGCTTTGCGCTGCAGCCATCTGAATAACACCCCCAAACCAGGGATATGGCGATACAACGCCGCACTGTCCCAGTAATCTTCATGCACCCGCACCAAACCCTCTGAATCCAGCTCTATACGACTGGTACCTTCAAAACTAAAGGTTCCGGTTAATTTACTGCTGGCGGCAAACGTCCAATGTAAGAAACCACCTCGCATAGCGTCACTGGCAAGCGGAGCCACCTGATGAACGCTAAAACACACGCCATCAAGCCGGGTAAACATGTCCCGCATGACGGCCCTAAAGCGATCCTGCCCTTCGATCCTGTGAAACGGGTCACTGAACCGGATCTGCTGACTGGTAAGCGCAATTAAAGCAGGTAACGATTCAACCGTGAGAGATTCCAGTAGATCAGCATAACACCTTAAACAGGTTTCGCTGTCTGGTGCTGACCCAGGGGAAAGCGTCTTTGAGGGGGATTGCTCTGCAGGCATCGTCGCTAACTTCCTGTGCGGGTGGCTTTTTCAACCAATTTAAAATACCAGCTGTACGGCAAAATGCGCAGCAGTTTTAACCAGTACACAAATCGCTTGGGAAAGGTTATTTCAAAGCACTCACGCTGCAAACCTTTGATGACCTCTTCTGCCGCATCTTCCGGCTCCATTATTGCCGGCATACTAAACCTGTTTTTATCGGTGAGTGGCGTGCGGACAAATCCCGGACAGATCACTTGCAACTTCACGTTACTTCCCGCCAAATCAAGCCGTAGAGCTTCACACAGATTGATCAGGGCAGCCTTGCTGGCGCCGTACACAGCCGCCGTTGGCAATCCGCGATATCCCGCAACCGACGCCATAATCGCAATCTGCCCCCGATTTTGAGCAATAAAATGCTTAAGAACGGGTTCAAGACAGTTAAGTGTGCCATTAAGATTGGTATTGAGTAACTGGATACTACGCTGCGCAGTCAGTTCGCTGGCGGGAAACGGATCATGAGTGCCCGCGTTCAGTATAACCAAGTCGGGCCAGCTCTCGGTTTGTTGCCAGTGTTCAGTTAACGCCCTGATCTGAGCATCGTCGCAAATATCGAGAGACATGGGAGTGATTGACCCGCGACGTTGCCCGAGATCAGACGCTAACCGAA
>JAGSHA010000334.1 GCA_023954795.1 Oceanospirillaceae bacterium
GACACGATGCTGGATGACTGGCATCAATTGGTGAACAACATCAAGAACGGTGACAGTTCGACCGCCAATGTGGAGAAATGGGACCCAAGCACCTGGCCAAAAGAGGCGCTGGGTGTGGGGATCAACGAAGCACCGCGTGGTGCGCTGGGTCACTGGATCAAGATCAAAGACGGCAAGATCGAAAACTATCAGGCGATTGTGCCCACCACCTGGAACGGATCGCCGCGTGATGCGCAGGGTAACATCGGTGCTTTTGAAGCCGCGTTGCTGAATACGCCGATGGAACGACCGGATGAGCCGGTGGAAATTCTGCGTACGTTGCACAGCTTTGACCCTTGTCTGGCGTGTTCTACACACGTGATGTCGGAAGACGGTCAGGAGCTGACTAAGGTGAAAATCCGGTAATGTGCTGCGCGTAGGGTTGGTTGAGTCTGGTTCTGCGCGCCGTTCTGGGAGGTTAGAAAGATGACTATGTCAGTAAAAGAAGACGACCTGCTCACCGGAGAAGACGCAACGCGTGAAGAGCAGGAAAAACCAATCACCCGTACACAGACCGCGGTGTATGTATATGAAGCCCCGGTGCGTTTATGGCACTGGGTGACCGTGTTCTCGGTATTGGTGCTCTGTGTCAGCGGGTATTTTATCGGATCGCCGCTGCCGACTATGCCGGGTGAAGCGATCGATAACTACCTGATGGGATATATCCGCTTTGCGCACTTTACAGCGGGGTATATCGTTGCGATCGCATTCATTGGCCGCATCTACTGGGCGATGGTGGGGAACAGTCACGCGCGTGAACTGTTTTTCCCTAAGCTGGCGACCCGTAAGTGGTGGCGTGAAGCGATCCATGAGGTGCGTTGGTATCTGTTTCTGGAGAAAACCCCGAAGAAGTACATTGGCCATAACCCGCTGGGGCAACTGGCGATGTTTTTCTTCTTTGTGCTGGGCATGATTTTCATGATCATCACGGGTTTTGCGCTGTATGGCGAAGGACTGGGGCAGGGCAGCTGGGCGGATGTTGTTTTCGGCTGGGTGATTCCGGCGATGGGGCAGAGTCAGGATGTACATACCTGGCACCATCTGGGTATGTGGTACCTGATCACCTTCATCATGATCCATGTTTACGTGGCGGTGCGTGAAGACATCATGTCCCGTCAAAGCCTGATCTCCACCATGATTGGTGGCTGGCGTATGTTTAAGGATGACCGCCCGGATTGATCCGGCGGCATCTGACCATCTTCCGATTGCTCTGGGAGACCGTTGGTAGTTACTTGTCAGGTCTATCAGCTGATCAGTGACTACAGGCAAAACATCTTCTGGAACGTTACCGTTCCTGAGGGTCACGATTGTCATTCAATAGTTGGGCTTGCCGAAGGTATCTTATGCCGGAGGCGGGCCGTTTTTTTCAGAGTTGAGTCTAAGAGGTATCCCGTGCACGCAGCCGTACTTCGGCGACGCTTCTGTAGTCGAAAACCGGAACATCCCGGCGCCTTTTTGGAGCGTTGTTATCTGAAACCGCTCCATATCTCCCAGTCCGGACTGGCTCGAACATTGGGGATCTCCCGTCGTCGGGTGAATGAGATCGTCAATGGTCAGCGAGCGATTACCGCTGATACGGCCCTTCGTTTAGCTGAATGCTTTAAAACAACCCCAATGTTCTGGCTGGAAAAGCAGCAGTTGTGGGAGTTATATGTCGCAAGCAGACTGCCCTGATATGTGTTGTAGGTCGCGGGGAAAAAGCGCTGAAATATGGGCGTACCTGAGAGGTTCAGGCAGTAAAGTTTGCGAAAGCGTATTCATACAATTGCTGCAGTAAGCGACATCTGGAGCAAGACAACGGTGCGGCACAAAAGCTATCGCTATCTTGTTGATCCTCTTAATGGGCACTTTCTTCTCAGCAACTCAACCAACGTAGTTACCGTCAGCACCGGCAACGCTCAGCAGTACACCATCTATATTGGCTACACCCACTAAAGAGACTGCTTCTTGGTAGGTGATATTTGATGCAGAAGGCGCATAGTTGGCAATTTCAGCGCGAAATTCATCCGTAAATTCGCCATCCCGTAAAACCGTCGTCAGAAGAGCATCAACACTCTCGTAAGCAAAGTCATTTCCGCCATAACTGATTGTATGGGCAGAGATTTCTCCATCGCTATAGACCGTTGTTTCTGCCAGACCCGATAATAATATTGGGTCTGAACCAAGCACACCTTGGTTAACAATAATTGAGAGTACGTTATTTTCTACGCGGTTGTTGATAATGCCGATGTCAGTGACTGACATTACAACATCGGAGAATTGTAGGGTTTCGATACCGGTTAGGGTATCAGTACCCTCAGTCCCGACACGATCTGAAACAGTGACTATGCCGTCTTGTTCAGTAAGCCTGTAGTTTTCACGAATGCCTGAATAAACAGCCGTGTCACTGCCATCGCCACCAGTTATAGCATCGTTGCCATTGCCACCGGTGAAAGTATCGTTACCGGAGTATCCCGATAGCGTGTCGTAATTATCGCCACCCGTAATATTATCGTTCCCCGCAAGCAGGGCCGACCACTCAGATGAAAATAATAAGGCGTTCAAGTCGATGCTGACATCGGTAAAAGAGACTCGATCGTATCCCTTTCCCGCACCTAAATATTCAAGGTATAGGAAACTGGATACAGTACCCGACGCTCCGGAAAGTGCATTGGACTCTGTATAGGAAAAAGAGCCTTCCAGGGTGTAGTAGGTTTTCAAATTGTTATTTGAAAGCGACATCCATGTGGATGTTATCAGTGCATCATAAGGGGAGAAAAAGGACGTTCGATCACTAGGTTGAGTCGCGAACACTAAGTTATCTACAGTGTTAAGACCGAATGTTGTGGAGTTTGTGTCGACGGTTATATTCACTATTTTCCTCCTTGAAAATTATTTATTGGTCCCGTGTGAAACTAGGGGGATTCAGTCGCCCCCTAAATTGGATAATTACATAATCAACGATAGTGATACTCATCATTGCCTTGAACACAGCGGATGGGCTCTTCCTTTAAGTATCGGCAGATTCCGATTAACTTTGAAGCAAAAGCGGAATATGCGTGCTGAAATCCTCAATACGGGAAGAGAGCTGACCAAGTGTTATTCGGCAGAGAATCGGCGTCTGACAACGTTCAAGGTAGAAACGTGAGAAGAGGTTTTTGGCTTTGTAGGTGCTGTCATCAGGGCGATGATGGATAGACTCAGTGAGACTTTTCAGCATTTTTATTGCTGATTCGGATCTATCCAATTTTTATTATTTTGAATAATCAGGTAAGGATATTAAACGCGGTCTGTCAGACCGCGTCGAGTTCGCTTAACGAGATATCGTTGTACTGTTCGCGTAAGTTGCGCTTCAGCAGTTTGCCCGCGGTGTTTTTGGGTAAGGCGGGAGTAAACATGAAGGATTTTGGAATTTTGAAGGCCGCCAGATGTTGCTGGCAGTGTACTTGTAACTGTTCGGAATCGACCGTTTCACCCTCTTTCAACACGATCACCGCGGTGATCGCTTCAATCCAGCGTGGGTGCGGTGTACCGATGACGGCAACTTCGGCCACGGCGGGGTGTAGGTAAAGGGCTTCTTCCACATCACGGCTGGCGACCAGCACACCGCCGGTATTCACTACATCCTTAATGCGATCAACGATATAGATGTAACCCTCTTCATCGGCATAGGCGAGATCGCCGGAGTGGAACCAGCCACCGGCAAAGGCTTCAGCCGTTTGTTCCGGTTTATCCCAATATCCCACCATCACATGGGGAGAGCGGTGGATAATTTCACCCCGTTCACCCGGTGGGCAATCTTCCAGTGTCACCGGGTCTACGATACGGGTTTCCACCGACATGACGGGTTTACCAATGGAGGCGAGGCGTCCTTCCTGTTCATCCGGTGCGAGCACGGTGGCCAGCGGTGCCATTTCGCTTTGTCCGTAACAGTTGAACAGCTGGCAACCCGGCAGACGGTCCTGCAACTCGGCGACGATAGGTTCCGGCATGATGGATGCGCCGTAATAGATATTCACCAGTGAACTGAGGTCGTTCTGTTCAAAACCCTCGTGCTGCAATAAGCCGATCCAGAC
>JAGSHA010000477.1 GCA_023954795.1 Oceanospirillaceae bacterium
CATCGGTGTTGCCCTGGTTCAGGCGGGGAGCGGCTGGTTGTTGGAGTGGGCAATTGCTGAGCAGTTCTCCACGATAGACCGATATCGGATGTTATTCATTACACTATTGACCACAATGGCGATTGCTACGCTTATCTACTGCCTGAGCAATCGGCAGGGTAGGGCTGATGAACCGGTATCCATTGTATCAGCGCACGGTGAGAAGGCTGTTTCCGGTATCTTGAGGCATCTTAAATGATGCCGGATAGTTCTGGCTCTGTTTCAGACCACGGCGGAGGAAATCCAGCAACAGAGCCGCCGCCGGTGACAAGGTGTTCTGGTCATAGTTGAATCCGATGGTGACCTTGCCAAGGTCCGGCAGATCACTGTAGGTTTTTTCTGCCCGGAAAATTTCAGGAATGGTGTTTAACACCAGGGCACTGATTCCCAGTCCCGCTTTGATTGCCGATTGAATGCCTAACAAGCTGGATGAACAGTACAGTACTCGCCAAGGGATATTGGCCTTATTCAGGGCATCGGTGATGTGCTTACGATAGATGCATCCTTGCGGATAAAGTACCAGAGGCACCGGCTGTTTGTTGTTTAGAACAAAGCCAGGATCAGCGATCCAGGAGAGTGTTTCAACAATATAGTCCTCTTCGCCAAAGCCGTGTTCATGATACTCATCCATTGTCATCACCAGATCATACGAGCCCTTCTTATATCCATCACGGAGGTTGATGCTGACGTCTGAGTTTACATCAAGGGTGACATCGGGATAGGCACGGGAAAACTTGGATAGTAATACCGGCAGAAACGAGACTTCGAAATCATTCGGGGTTCCCAAACGCACGGTACCGCTGACGGAGGGTGTCGATAGCCGCGATACTACGGCATCGTTCATCTCCAGTATTTTTCGCGCAGAGCTGTACAAAATCCGACCTTCTTCCGTTAGCTGCAGACCTCCCACCCGATTAAACAGCGGAACATCCAGTAACTCTTCCAAACGCTTTACCTGCAGGCTTATTGCAGGTTGGGAGCGGCCGAGTAACTCACCAGCCTGAGTAAAACCGCCGAGGTCATTGATGGTTGTGAAGGTGCGAAGTAGATCCATGGGGATGTTTTTCATAGCGACAGACCGATATCTTATTTTTGTATCTGAACACATGGTTAAAAGTAACTCTGCGGCATAAGCAATGCAAATGACATTATTTAAAGTATTGCTTGGACTAATGGGGCTTGGGTTTTTAGCATCGTAGTATCTGTGTACTGATTGCCAGTTGATACATCGAGAACGGCCAGGGAATACCTAATACTCAATCGCATGGATGCCCGATCAGGAGAATAATAATAATGCGTAAGCACATTGATCATACCCAGCACGCCAGAAAGGTTTTGCCCGATAACGTCAGACCTTTGCAGATAGAAGGCAAACGTCGTTTCAGTCATCTGATGCGGGATACCAACCGTGCGTTCTTGCCCGGAAGCAGAGAGGAGACGAACGTTGTTCGGGTTGCTTTTATCTTGCCCGAACATTTTTCCATGATGGCTTTTACCGCAGCAGTTGATGCGTTAGTCACCGCCAATCTGGTACAGACATCGCCTCTGTTTAACTTTGTAACCTATGGTGTCAGTACTGAAAAAGTCAGTTCTGATCTTGGAATTGAGATCTCAACCGAAGGCAGTCTGGATCGCCTTAACGGTAAAGGGCACAGCGAATTTGATGTGATCATCGTGTGCGGTGGCTTTCGGTGTTCGATGGCTGAAAACAAAGCCCTGTCGGAACTTCTGAAAGGTGCAGCCAAAAACAGAGCTGTTATCGGTGGCATCTGGAACGGGGCGATCTCGCTGGCTTATGCCGGCTTACTGGATAATATGCAATGTGCTTTGCATCCCGATAATCACGCTTTTATGCGCGAGCGATTCACCAAAGTGAAGGTGACAGATAATACGCTGGAACTGGAGCCAAAGGTGATTACCAGTGCCGGTCCTGCGAGTGCATTGGAGATGATGTTGCAGTTGATTGACCAGTTGCAGGGGCGGGATGTTGTGCGCGCGGTGCGGGAGATTCTCAGCTGTGATCAAGTTGTAGAGCAGGGCAGTATTAAGCTTACGGGGATTACGGACAGCCCTATCATCCCGGACAATCTGCGGGATATTATTCAGCTGATGAAAGCAAATATCGAAGACCCGCTGAACGTTGATGAGTTGACGGGCTGCATCGGTATTTCAAGGCGTCAGATCGAACGGTTATTTCAGGCGTATTTGGATACGTCGCCCTCACGGTATTATCTGGAGCTACGCATCACCCATGCCCGCCGTTTGCTGTTGCAGAGTAACGATAGCGTTACGAGTATTGCATTGGCCTGTGGTTTTGTGACTTCCAGCCACTTCAGTAACTGTTTCAAGGATTTCTTTGGGGTTTCGCCACCACATGTACGGGACAAGTACCGTCA
>JAGSHA010000372.1 GCA_023954795.1 Oceanospirillaceae bacterium
ATTCAGCATATTCAGTTTGGTCCGGTTGAATTTTTGATGCGTAACTTCAGTCTGCAATTCTGGCCCGACAAGAAAAACCTCACCAGCAAACAGCTGAACGCTTTACTGAGCGCCAAAGATGAAAGCAGTTTGAATGCGGATTACTTCCGCGGTGCCAGCATTGCAGTCAAAGGTCTGCCGGCACTGGAACGCTTGCTGTTCAGCGATAAACCGCTCAGCCCCTACGGGTGCCAGCTGACCCATGCGATCGCAACCAACGTCAGCCTCATGAGCCATGAGATTGCGCAGGAGTGGGAATCGCAACAACTGCCCCGTATCAACAACGCGCCCGACGGCAGCGATTACTACGAAGACAGTGTCGAAGCCTCCACCGAACTGATGAAAGCGCTGGTCGAACCGGTCGAAGTCATCCGTGACCTGAAACTGTTGCGCCCGTTACACAAGTCTGCCCAGAAAGCGAAACCAAGCCGTTCAGAGTCCTGGCGCAGTGAACGTTCCCTACGCAATGTCAGGATTAACCTTGCCGCGTTGGCGGAACTCTACCGTGGCAGTGACACCAGCAGTGTGAAAGCCTTGCTGCAGGCAGAAGGGAAGGGGGCTCTGGCACAGACCATTGATAACCACTTCCGCGGACTGGACCAGCAATTGGCGGCCATCGATAAACCGTTGTTCGACACGGTCAAAGATCCAAAAGGTCATCAGCAATTGCGGGATATTTCAGCGCAGATGAAGATACTGCATGCCGAGCTGGAACAGGCGATGCAGGTTCTCGAAATTCAACTGGGGTTCAATAGCCGTGATGGGGATTAATCGCCGTCAGTTCAGCCTGTTTCTGGCAGGGGCGCTGGTGAGTCCTGCGCTGTTAGCCCGTCAGTCGCCGGAACAACCACTATTTGCATCTGCGGCCACCGACAATCAGGGGCAGCATTACCTGCAACTGGTCAGCGATCAGGGCACGGTGTTGCTGAATCATCCTTTATTGTCGCGCGCGCATCATGTCGCTGCCCATCCATCTGAGACATGGCTGGCGGCGGTGGCGCGTCGCCCCGGTACCTATATCGATGTGCTGGATTATCGCCAGAATACGCTGCTGCACCGCGTTGAGTCCGCTCCTGATCGTCACTTCTACGGCCACGCAATCTTCAGTCGCAACGGCCGTTATCTGATCAGCACCGAAAACCAGATCAGCGATGGTAGCGGCCGGATCGTCGTGCGAGATTGTCAGCAGCAGTTCACCATCATTGCAGATCATCCTTCGTACGGCATCGGACCACATGAGCTGGCGCTGCTGAGCGACGACAACACGCTGGTTGTCGCCAATGGCGGGATCCTGACCCATCCGGACAAAGGCCGGGATAAACTCAATCTGGACAGCATGCAGCCGTCACTGGCCTATATTGACCTGACCCGCGGCGCGCTGCTGGAGCAGGTGACCTTACCACCCGGCATGCATCAACTGAGCATCCGACATCTGGATGTAAACGATACGGGAACCGTAGCAATTGCGTTGCAGTATCAGGGACCCAAGTACGATGATGTGCCGCTGGTGGCATTACACCGTCGCGGCAATACCATCCACGCCCTGCGCGCACCCGATGCGATCAACCGGGCGATGAAACAATACTGTGGCAGCGTACGCTTTGACGCCAGCGGACGGTACGTGGCGATATCCTCACCGCGGGGGGATCTGGTCACATTCTGGGATACCCACACCGATACGTTTATTGACCAGTGCAAAACCCGGGACGGCTGCGGTCTGGCCGCAACCGAGACCACCGGCGAGTTTCTGATTTCCAGCGGGTTAGGGCGGTTGTACCGCTACGATCTGGCACAAGGTAAAAAGCAGCGTATCCCGCTACACCTGAGCCAGCCGATCGCCTGGGATAATCATATGATCAGCGTTTGAATCAACACTGCGCGGAAATAACAAAAAGGGCCTTGAAGGCCCTTTTTTATTTATCCGATATTAACTCGTAACGTGCATCAGCAATATGTTCCGCTAAGCGCTCACCTTGCATCGGCTCACCGTACAAAAAGCCCTGAATCAGTTCACAGCCTTCGCCACGCAGGAAGTCCAACTGACCACGGGTTTCGATACCTTCAGCAATGACTTTCAATTGCAGACTGTTCGCCATGGAGATGATGGCCTTCACTATCGCCTCATCGCTGCTCTCGCGCGCGATTCCCTGCACAAAAGTTTTATCGATCTTCAACATATCGATGGGCAGCTCGCGTAAGCGAGACAATGAAGAGTATCCGGTCCCAAAATCATCGATGGATATTTGCAAACCTTCCTGGCGCAATTTTTCCAACACGTCGGACAGATCGTCCAGCGAGTGCATCAGCAGGGTTTCAGTCACCTCAAACTCTATCCGATGCGGGTCAATACCAAAGCTCTTTAACGAGTCGATAATCAGCTGGCAACAGCCGTTAGTGATCAACTCAATACCGGCAATATTGATCGCCACTTTGGGAATGATCACACCCTGTTTATCCATCAGCGTCATGAACCGGCAGACCTGCAGGAACACTACTTTAAACAACGGATACGCTAAGCCACTGCTCATCGCAACAGGCAGGAATTCCGCCGGAGGCAAGACACCGCGCTCCGGATGCGGCCAGCGAACCAGCGCTTCCACACCCACCAGCGCCGTGCCATCAATATTCAGCTGCGGCTGGTAATACACCTCCAACTGATCCTCTTCGAGGGCGGTGCGCAGCTCCCGTTCGAGCACATAGCGCCGAACCACCTCTTCAGACAGTTTGCTCTCATAGAAGTGATACTGGTTTTTACCGTTCTCTTTGGCCCGGTACATCGCCATATCGGCATTGCGGATCAGTTGATCACCGTCCTTCGCGTCTTCCGGGTACAGCGCGATACCTATGCTGGCACCGATCTCCATCCGGTTGCCGGATACAGCTTCCTGATGTTGCAGGCTATTCAACACTTTGGTGGCGATACGTGCCAGATGATCAGGGCTATCAACCCCGTTGATCAGGACCACAAACTCATCACCGCCCATGCGAGCCAACAGGTCATCGGCGCGAATTTCCGCTTTCAGACTCTGCGCTACCGACTGTAGTAAGCGGTCACCCACATGATGACCCAAACTGTCATTCACCAGCTTAAAGCCGTCCAGATCGAGAAACAGCAAGCCGAGCAGCTGCCCTGTTCGATTGGCGTGGGCCAGCAGGCGCTCCATATTCTCCATGAACATCCGGCGGTTAGGCAGTCCGGTCAGCGGATCATGCATCGCCAGGTGCTCAACCTGTGCGTGAGCACGTTTCAGAGAGGTGATATCAGAGAGGATACCAATGTAGCGATGCGGCTTGCCCTGAGCGTCCGCCAACGCTGAAATCGACAACCATTCCGGATACAACTCGCCATTTTTGCGCCGGTTCCAGACCTCACCCTGCCACTGACCGCTGGCCCGCAACTGGTTCCACATGCGGTCATAGAAGTCGGCATCATGGCGGCCCGATTTGAGGATGGCAGGCGTATTGCCTAAGCACTCCCGCAAACTGTAGCCGGTGATATTGGTGAAGGCGGGATTAATACTCACGATCAGGCCGCGTTCGTCGGTGATCATGATGCCTTCCGAGGCTTTATCAAAAACGGCGGTCGCGAGTTGATGATCCAGCATACGCTTTTCATTACCCAGCGCACTGCTAAACAACTCAGCCGCCACCTTCATCACATCCAGCGTCATTTGGGACCAGCTGATAATCTCCCGATCTGCAAAGGCGATAAATCCTTTAC
>JAGSHA010000216.1 GCA_023954795.1 Oceanospirillaceae bacterium
AAATGAGGCCAGACCAACCGGTGGGGTCACGTCTGCCATGATGCCGAAGTAGAACACGAACAGATGCACCGCGATCAGCGGTACGATCAATCCGGATTCCTGACCCAGTGAGATCACCACTGGCGCCAGTAAGGAGGAAACAACAATGTAGTTGGCCGTGGTGGGCAGACCCATACCCAGAATCAGGCTGAGAATTGCGGTCAGTATCAGCATCAGCAGCAGGTTACCCATCGACAACACTTCCACCAGATCTGCCAATACAGACCCCACACCGGTCTGAGACACAGCGCCGACGATAATACCGGCGGTCGCAGTCGCAATACCGATACCAATCATGTTACGTGCGCCCACGATCAGGCCATCAATCAGTTCATTGAACCCCTGACGCAGACGTGCGCCCAGATTCCCCTGCTGACGGAAATACGCCATCAGCGGACGCTGGGTCAGCAGAATCATCAGCATCAGTACGGTTGCCCAGAAAGCAGACAACCCCGGTGACAGCCGCTCGACCATCAAACACCACACCAGTACCACGACGGGTAGCAGGAAGTGCAAACCGGATTTAACGGTTGGCCCCACTTCCGGCAACTGCAGCATCGGTGCGTTAGGGTCATCCAGCGCCAGATCCGGCACACGCGATGCAAAACGGATCAGGTAGAGATAGACCACCGCCAGCAACGCCGCGATCACCATCCCCGCAAAGTCACCAAACACTGGTTTAATCCAGCCAATGCCGTAGTACACAATCGCTGCGATACCGGCCGTAGTCAGGAAACCGGTCAGGATACCGATCAGACGCAACTGCCATGTTTTCACAACGGCACGACGTGGCAAGCCATACATGTTCTGCTTCAGTGCTTCCAGATGCACGATGTAGATCAGCGCGATATAGGAGATCAGTGCAGGCAGGAACGCATGCGTGATGACCTCAACGTAGGAGATCCCCACGTACTCCACCATCAGGAACGCCGCAGCGCCCATCACGGGTGGCATAATCTGTCCGTTCACAGACGAAGCCACTTCAACCGCACCCGCTTTTTCAGAGGAGAACCCCACCCGTTTCATCATCGGGATGGTAAACGTACCGGTGGTCACCACATTGGCAATGGAGGAGCCCGAGATCAAACCGGTCAGGCCGGACGATACCACCGCCGCTTTTGCCGGACCGCCACGCATGTGACCCAGCAGCGAGAACGCCACCTGAATGAAGTAGTTACCGGCACCCGCTTTATCCAGCAGCGCACCAAAGAGGACAAACAGGAATACAAAGTTGGAGGAGACGCCAAGCGCAATACCAAAAACGCCTTCCGTGGTTAGCCATTGATGGTTAACAAGCTCTTTTAGTGTGACGCCTTTATGCGCAATCAACTCCGGCATATACGGACCGGCCAGAGAGTATGTCAGGAAGACGATTGCGACGATCATCAACGGTGGACCCAAAGTACGGCGGGTCGCTTCCAGCAGCAAAACCAAGCCGGTAACAGAGACCACCAGATCTTGCATATTTGGCAAACCCGGACGGCCGACCAGCTGCTCGTAAAACAGGTAAATATAAGACGCACTGAATGCACCCAGCAGGCACAGTACAGTATCAGTCACAGGAATATGGTGTCGGGGAGATCGGGCCAGCGCAGGATACGCGGTAAAAGCGAGGAAGGTCGCAAATCCCAGATGGATCGCCCGGACTTCGGTGTCGTTAAAAATGCCAAAGCTGCCAATCAGCGGCCAGTCATAAAACGGCAGTGGAGATGCTATCCACAGCTGAAACAGGGACCAAAACAGTGCAACAGCCAACAACAGCTTGCCTTGCCAGCCTTCAGGAATTCGTGCGCCCGTATCATTGGCAGCAACCATGTCCTGAAGTTCTTGTTCGTCGACCTGATCCTGTCTGCTTTGCAGATTCGTCATATCAGCTCCAAAAAAACAGAATGAAAAAAAGAGACCTCTGCCCTACTCGGGCTGATCTGCACATCAGAAAGTGAGCAAGACAAAGGTCTCTGGAGAAGGCTTAAAGCCTTCTAATTAAAAAAAGCGCGGGAATGCAGGCTTACATCCAACCCTTTTCTTTGTAGTAACGAACCGCACCGTCATGCAGAGGAGCAGACAGGCCGCCGGAGATCATCTGCTTAGGATCCAGGTTGGCGAAGGCAGGGTGCAGGCGTTTGAAGCGATCGAAGTTGTCGAATACCGCTTTAACTACCTGGTATACAGTATCGGCATCAACGTCAGCGGAGCTTACGAAGGTCGCAGCGTTACCGAAGGTTGCTACGTCTGCGTCAGAGCCTTTGTACAGGCCGCCTTTGATCGTTGCATTTGCGTAGTAATCGTTTTCAGCAATCAGCTTGTCGATCGCTGCACCCGTTACCGGGATCACTTTTGCATCACAAGATGTGGTTGCTTCTTTAATCGCACCGGATGGGTGACCCACGGAATAGATCATTACGTCCAGCTTGTTGTCACACAGAGCCTGAGCCTGCTCGGAAGCTTTCAGCTCAGCGGCCAGCTTGAAGGAATCACGCGTCCAGCCTTTCTCATCCATGATCACTTCCATGGTGCCGCGCGTACCGGAACCCGGGTTGTTCAGGTTGACACGTTTGCCAACCAGATCATCAAATGTTTCTACGCCGGAATCGGCACGGGCAACGACAGTGAATGGCTCGTTGTGTACGGAGAACAGTGCACGCAGGTTTTCAAACTTACCCTGATCCATGAAGGTCTTGTGCTTAGAGCCGTTCAGCGCGTGGAACTGCCAGTCAGACTGGGCCATGCCCATGTCCTGCTGACCCTGACGGATAGCGTTGATGTTCGCTACAGAACCGCCGGTAGAAGGCGCAGTACACTTGATGCCGTGGTCTTTAGTTTCACGGTTTACCAGACGGCAAACGGACTGGCCTACAACGTAGTACACACCTGTCTGACCACCGGTACCGATAGTCACATAGGTTTGTTCTGCACTAACTGTGGTTGCAGATAAAGTAGCAGCCAGACCAACCGCTGAGGAGAAAAGCGTCGTTGCGAGTTTGTTCTTCAGAGACATGGGAACCCTTCTTATCGTTATTCACCCGCAAGGCGGGCATTAAATAAGTTCTTTACAGCAGCTCACTCGCTACTGTCCTTTTTCCCTGTCATCCGATGTGAAACACATCAATGTGACAGGAATACCGTCTTAAAGGAGACCTCTCTAACATAGGGGAAAGGCGGCACCACCCAGACCGCCTGCCATGCCAACAAAACCTCCTTACGTGCCACTTTTCACAAAACCCTGCGCTAAGTTGCCAAAACGGGCTAAAGTCTGCCTATATAAGCCATGGCAGAGGGTGTTATTTCCCGCTTGTTTAACGCCAACGGTTTGTGAAAAACTTTCTGCTTTAGCGATTACTATCAGGAAGACACTCTTTTATGAAAAACTGGCTGTTTCTGGGCGTTGCCATTGCAGCAGAAGTCATTGCGACCACCGCGCTAAAATCCAGCGATGGTTTTTCCAGGCTGTGGCCTTCCCTGTTGGTGGTCGCAGGATACGGTGTTGCGTTCTATGCCCTATCGATGACGCTACATACCATCCCACTCGGTTTGGCCTATGCCATTTGGTCAGGGCTGGGCATTGTATTGGTAAGTGCGCTGGCATGGCTGATCTACGAACAACAACTGGACCTGCCCGCAATCATTGGCATTGGTCTTATTGTTCTCGGCGTTATCGTGATCAATCTGTTCTCAAACACTTCTGTGCATTAAATGAAGGCGCTATGAGTCTGCTGCAACGTTTTAACCAATTTCGTTATCAGAAACCACTGGGGCTTCGGCTGCTGGCAGCGATCCTGCTATGCAGCTCGGCGATTACCCTGATCGCTACCGGCACCCAGCTCTGGCTCGACTACCGCTACGAGTTGTCGGCGATCGATGAACGTCTGCAACAGATCGAAGCCAGCTCCCTGAACAGCCTATCCAACAGCCTGTGGGAGATTAGCCCGGATCAGATTCAGGTTCAGCTCGACGGTCTCTATCAACTGCCCGACATCCAGTATCTGGAGATCAGCTCCCAGTATGGCGATTTCTATGCGGCAGGCAGCCGACCGGAAAAAGGCCCCATCGTTGAACGACACTACGATTTGCAGCACAAGGCAGGCAACAACACCGTGTATGAGGTGGGCAAACTGACGCTGATTATCAGTCTGGATGAGGTCTACCGCCGTCTGGGAGATAAAGTGCTGGTGATCCTTGCTTCACAGGGGATCAAAACGTTTCTGGTCTCGATCTTCATCCTCACCATCTTTCACCGCCTGATCACCCAGCATCTGGGCACCATGGCGCAATATGCCCGCCGTCTGAAGCTGGACCATCTGGACCGCCCGCTGATCCTTAAGCGCAATGGCAAAGCCCGCGACGACGAACTCAGTCAGGTGGTGGATGCGATGAATGGCATGCGGGAATCGATGCTGAAGGATATGAGTAAACGTGCCGAAGCAGAGCACGCTCTGGAAAAACTGAACACTGAACTGGAACAAAGGGTCACCGACCGCACCCAGCAGCTGGAAGAACGTAATCAGGAACTGCACGATACACTGGAAAAGCTGCAGGCCACACAACAACAGTTGGTTGAATCCAAAAAACTGGCAGCCTTAGGTGGACTGGTTGCAGGGGTCGCCCACGAGATCAACACCCCGATTGGCATCGGTTTTACCGCGGCCTCTTTCCTTGCGGATCAGGCCACACTGCATAAACAGCAACACCCAGACGATCCGCTGGCGGATACAGCGGTGGAGAGCAGCCAATTGATCTGCCAGAATCTGGAACGCGCCGCCCAGCTGATCAGCGCCTTCAAACAGGTATCGGTCGATCAATCGAGCGAGCAGCAACGTCAGTTCGATCTGATCCAGTATCTGGATGAGATTCTGCTCTCTCTGCGCCCACGTCTGAAGCGTTGTAACCCTGAAGTGATCATCAACGGTCCCGATCATCTGCTACTCGACAGTTATCCGGGCAGTTTCTATCAGATCTTCACCAACCTGATTCTGAATTCGCTGCTGCATGGGTTTGAAAATCAGCCCGGTGGAAAGATCACCATCACACTCACCCCGCAAACAGACAGCCTGCGGATCGACTATGTGGATAACGGGGTGGGGATTCCAGACGGATGGCAGTACAAACTGTTTGAGCCGTTTATGACCACCAAGCGTAATCAGGGCTGCAGCGGTTTAGGGATGCATATCACCTTCAATCTGGTGAGCCAGCTGTTAAACGGTCATATCTGCTGTGTACCGGATGAGACAGGTGCACACTTCCAGATTGATCTGCCGTTGGTGACCAAGACTTCAACTGAAGTAGTCAGCTAGAGAGCGTACGGGATTGGTTAGGGCTGGAGCAATCCAGCGTCCTGGAAGTAGCGATGCGCGCCCGGATGCATGGGCGCCGCCAAAGACGGCTTCACCATATCTTCAATCTTCAGGTCGACAAAGGCAGGATGCATACGACGGAAACGCTCGAACTGACTGAACAGGGATTTCACCACAGCGTACGCCACTTCGTCCGGCAGGTCAGCACGGGTAAACAGGGTCGCATTTACACCGGCAGTATGCACATCGGGCTGGCTAGCATCGTAGTAATCCCCCCGCAGGGACAACGGATGGTAATGAGGATTGGTGGTGGTCAGGGTTTCAATATCTTCCAGTGACAAACTGACCAGCTGACTGTCGCAGTCACGCAAGGCTTCCTTAATCGCACCGCTAGGATGGCCCACCACATACAAGGTGGCATCGATGCGGTTTTCACACAACGCGTCGGCCTGATTGGCCGGTGCTAGTTGATGCACCTCAGCGAAATCATCCAGGCTCCAGTTGCGTGT
>JAGSHA010000089.1 GCA_023954795.1 Oceanospirillaceae bacterium
AGATATTGCCCACCTGGGCGATGTCGACAATGTGGTGGATAGTTTGACTGTTACGCGAATGAATACCCAGCGTCAGACCGTAGCCAGAGCGATTAATCTCCTCAACGACCTGCATCAGACGTTCAGCAGGGAAACGCACAATATGTAATATCGGGCCAAAGGTCTCTCCCGCCAGCTCATCCATGGTATGCAAGCGTAAGATGGTGGGTGGTACAAAATAGCCGGGGTCATGTTCGGTGCCCACCGGAAGCTCATACAGTAGCCTTCCCTGAGAACGTGCCAGCTCGATATGCTGGTGCAGTTCATCCATCGCAGGCTGGTCGATGATGGGGCCTACATCAACATCAAACCGGTGTGGATCTCCCAGCTTTAACTCCTGAGTTGCACCTATCAGCTTCTCGGTGACGGCATCGGCAATTTCTTCCTGCAAATAGAGAACCCTCAGTGCTGAACAGCGTTGTCCCGCACTGGCAAATGCAGAACGCACAACATCCTTTACGATTTGTTCAGGCAATGCGGTACTGTCGGCAATCATGGCGTTGAGACCGCCGGTTTCAGCAATCATCACCGGAAGTGGTGCCCCAGGCCGCTGGGCAAGAGTTGCGAATAGACCTGATGCGGTGGCACTGGAACCGGTAAATACCACGCCTGCCAGACGGTAATCTTTCAACAACAGGTCACTTTGCTGTGCACCACTGTAGGGTATCAGCTGCAATACAGAGGCAGGTAAGCCAGCTTCAAGCCAGAGTTCAGTAGCACGATAAGCAATCAGTGAAGTTTTGCTGGAGGGTTTAGCCAGTACTGTGTTGCCGCTCACGAGTGCGGCGGCAATTTGTCCGGTGAAGATGGCTAGCGGGAAGTTCCATGGGCTGATGCAGAGGAATACCCCGCGTCCTTTCAGTTGTAGTTCGTTGCTTTCGCCGGTAACAGAGATCAGCTCGCGGCTGTTGAGCTGGCTAACTGCCTGAGCGGCGTAGTAGTGGCAGAAATCGATGGCTTCTCTGATTTCATCAATCGCATCACGCAGGGTTTTACCTGCTTCAAGCATACACAGCTGGATCAGCTCAACACGGTTTTCTTCGAGTAGGTTCGCATAACGGGTTAAGACGTCAGCACGCTCTGAAACGGGAGTATCCCGCCATACAGGCCACGAGCGATAGGCATCGGTGAATGCCTGTTTGATCTGGTCCGGAGTAGCTGTGTCCAGTATTCCTATCTGCTTTTCAATATCGTGGGGGCAATAGATGGCTGTGCTTTCGGTACCTTGATGGCGCTCACCGGATATTAAGGGGGTGGCATGCCAGGTTTTTTGTTCAAAACGATCCAGCTCATTCCGTAGCGCTAATAGCGCCTGACTTGAGCCGTAGTTGAAACCCTCAGCATTGCGACGTGTATTGGCGTAGATATCCCCAGGGAGAGGTATACGAGGGTTGCGCAGCGCGCTGGTCTGTTTCAGGCGTTCGACGGGACTTTTTAACAGGCTGCTGATGGGAATGCTGCGATTGTTCGCTTTGAACACAAAGGAGCTATTTGCCCCGTTTTCCAGCAGCCGCCGCACCAGATAAGGTAACAGTTCACGATGATCTCCTACGGGAGCATAGATACGACAAGGCAGGCGCTGTTCCCGGCAAATTTGTTGATAGAGGCCATCACCCATGCCATGAAGTCGCTGGAACTGAATGGCCTTATTGCTAGGAATTTCCAACAGCTGAGCCGCGGTTAAGGCATTGTGGGTAGCGAATTCCGGCACCAGCGAGTGGCACTGTTCCGACAGCAGAAAGCGTGCGCAGACTAGATAGGCGATATCGGTACTCGCTTTTAGGGTGTAGACCGGATAGTCCTCCAATCCCAGTTGCTGAGCCTGTTTAATCTCAGCATCCCAGTATGCACCTTTGACCAATCGTACCGGTATCGGTGTATCCAGTTCTCGACCAAGATGTTCCAGCCATGCGAGGGTTGGTAGGGCACGTTTACCATACGCTTGTACTGCCAGCCCCAGTTTGCCCCAGCCAATGACCAGATCGGTACGCAGTAATTCCTTAAATAGATTGAGACTGAGTTCCAGTCGATCGGCTTCTTCTGCATCAAGAGTGATGCCAACGTCCACGGCACGCGCAGCGACGATCAGTTGCAGTAAGCGGTCAGTCAGTTCCTGAAAGACGCGGCGGTTTTTCAGGTTTTCGAAACGCGGGTGCAGGGCGGACAGTTTGATCGAAATAGTTGTATCGGCTGTATTGTTTTGCAGGCCGACAGTCTCAATCGCATTGAGGTAATCGTTGAAGTAATGCTCGGCATCCTGACCACTGACGGCGGCTTCTCCCAGCATATCGAAGGAAAACTGGCTGAGCTCCGGGTCATAGTCGCAACGTTTATCGCAGGCGGCTTGAATATTTTCGGCGAACACAAAGTTCTCACCGAGTGAGCGCATGATCAGTTTCATCGCTTGCAGTAAAGCGGGTCGTCCTAAACGTCGCCGTACTGAAGCGTAAAGGCCTGAGGGACTGCTGTCCTGCGATACCAGCCGCTGCCCCATTGCAATACCCCAGATGGATGTATTGAAGAGCGTACTTTCACTGGTACCTAATGCTTGCTCCCAATCAGCGGAATCCAGTTTGTCTTCAACCAGTGCATAGGCGGTCTCAGCATCGGGGATACGCAGCAGCGCTTCTGCCATCGACATCAATGCCAACCCTTCATCGGAGTTAAGACTAAATTGGCTCAGGAGGCTGTGCAGATCAAATTTACTGGTGGGTTGTTCGCGTAAGGTTGTCAGCCAGTTAGCTGCCAAATTGGCTGCTCCGGGCGTGTCTGGCACTAATTGCTGGAGTTCTGCGACCATCAGCTTTTCGTCAGCTGTGTAGTGATCGCACAGTTCCCGCCAGAGGCTTGGCAGATCTTCCTGATGAAATTCAGGTGTGAAGTAGTGAAATAGCGGATGCATCTGTCACCGCCTGATTGTCCGTGAATGTCCGGATCAGTTTAGTTCAAGCGCAAGGTTCATGCACTGGCTGTTTGGTGATGAAAGGCGTGTAACGTTGAATGGTAAAAGCAGGGAAGGGCTAGACGATACCACCCCGGCAGGGGAAATGGGCCGGGGCGATATGACCTGCCGTATGCGTGCATGCTATACGGCAGTTAAGGGCATTTTAGACGCGTTCGAACAACGCGGCGATACCCTGACCACCACCAATACACATTGTCACAACAGCGTAACGGCCACCCGTACGCTGCAGTTCATACAATGCTTTGACGGTAATGATTGCGCCAGTTGCACCAATCGGGTGACCCAGAGAGATACCGGAACCGTTGACGTTCACCTTGTCCATCGGCAATTCCAAATCACGGCACACGGCCAGTGCTTGAGCGGCGAAGGCTTCGTTTACTTCCCAAACGTCGATATCACCTACAGCCAGATCAGCCTTGTCCAGCAACTTACGTACCGCCGGAACAGGACCAATACCCATATATTTAGGTTCTACACCCGCGAAGCTATAGCCCGCCAGGCGTGCCATGGGTTTCAGACCTTTAGCTTCAGCCACGTCAGCAGCCATCAGCGTGACTGCGGCGGCGGCATCGTTGATACCGGATGCGTTACCTGCAGTGACGGAACCGTCTTTTTTGAATGCCGGGCGCATTTTAGCCAGGTCAGGCTGAGTCAAACCGTGACGTGTGTGCTCGTCCGTATCAAATACAACCGTTTTACGGCGTTCAGTGATTTCGATTGGCAGAATCTGGTCTTTAAAACGACCTTCTTTAATCGCTGCTTCTGCGCGATTGTGGCTCGTGACGGCCAGTGCGTCCTGATCTTCGCGGCTGATATCCCATTTATCAGCAACATTTTCTGCCGTGATACCCATATGGGTGTCATCAAACGGACAGGTCAGGGCGCCGACCATCGCATCAATAATCTTGCCATCACCCATACGCTGACCGAAACGGGCGGTTGGCATCCAGTACTGGGCACGGCTCATCACTTCGGTACCACCGGCAACGGCAGCATCGCACTGATCTGTTTCGATCTGTTGTGCGGCAGTGATGATTGCCTGCAGGCCACTACCGCACAAGCGGTTAACGGTTACAGCGGGTGTTTCGTGTGGCAGGCCTCCATTGACGGCTGCGGCACGGCTGACGTACATATCCTGACGCTCGGTATGAACCACGTTACCAAATACGGCGTGACCGTAATCTTCCGGTGCTGCGCCGGAACGTTTTACTGCTTCTTCAACACAGGCTGCACCCAGCTCACCTGGGGTTTTGCTCTTAAGACTGCCGCCAAATCCACCAATTGCGGTACGCACGCCACTAAGAACTACAATATCTCGATTGCTCATTCTGCATCCTTCTTCGTTATCGTTATTATTTCTTCTTATATTGAACCACCGGTTATTACTTCCCTGGGTGGCCATTTCCTGTTCAGGAATGCTTCCACTGTATCACTCCTATGTTACGTCGCTATACGATAGGCTTAAGCAATTGGTCGAAAATAGACCAATGTCTGAGTCCCTCATGTGTGTTGAAGTGGCAGTGTCGGGTTATGACAATGTCACTCTAAAGGAGTATATTTGGCTCTGCTTTTGGTTGTGATCTCAGGTTGGGTATTGGTTTGAAAAACAGATTAGTTGTGACCCTGACAACCGTGCATGGATCGCGGCAGTTCTTTTTGAATCAGCTGGCCCGCTATGCATTGGTTGTGTTCGTATTATTGGCGGCGGTCAGTTTTTTTATATCCAATCCATTGTTGCTGAAAACCAGTGAAGATCTGGAAGAACTGGTAATTGATCATGAACAGCTGAGTCAGGATTATGAACTGATGCTGGGTTCCCAGCAGCTCTATAAATCAGAGATGGACGAACTCTCCGGTACGCTTAATGCGTTGATGAGTCAGAAAGCGCAATTGGAAGAAGAGAACGTTCGTATGGGCGCACTCAATCAATCATTGGATCAATCACTTGAAGGGCTGGAACAGCTTCTGGGGCTGCCTGTCTCGGATACGATGACCGAGGCGCGTGCGGAAGAGCTTCAGGTGATGGCGAGTAAACGTCTTTACTTTCTGCACATGATTCCGAATGGGATGCCGATGCAAAGCCCGCGTATTACGGCGCGTTTTGGTTCGCGAATGCATCCTGTGTTAAAAAAGCGCCATAACCACAACGGAATTGATTTTAAGGCGAGTATCGGTACGCCGATCTATGCCACTGCAGATGCGGTGGTGGAATACGCCGGATACCATAAACAGAGTGGTTACGGTAAGTTAATCATTCTGCTACATAATTTTGGATTTAAAACGTACTACGGGCACCTGAATAAGGTGAAGGTTGGAAACCGTGAATTTGTGCGTAAAGGACAGTTGATCGGCTACAGCGGTAACACGGGTATCTCTACCGGTCCGCATCTGCATTATGAGGTGCGGCACTTGTTTACACCGTTGGATCCAGCACCGTTTCTCGCTTGGAGTATGTCTGATTTTGATTCACTCTTCAGTAAAGTAAAGGATGTGAAATGGGCCTCATTAAAAGAAATGTATCCTCTGAATCAAAGCAGGGTCGGGCAGGAACAACCATCGTCGCAGAAGGCAATAAGTTCAGCGGCGAAATGAAAGTGACAGGCAAAATGCATATTGATGGGACTTTCGATGGCACCATCAGTTCGATCGACAACATCTCAATCGGTAAGTCCGGTCATGTCCGTGGTTTGATCCGGGCGCGCCATATTAATGTCAGTGGCTTGTTGGAAGGTGATGTCATTTGTGACGAGTTGCACATCGAAGCAGACGGCAAGGTGCAGGCAACTGTCACAAGTAAGCAGATGTCGATCAATGCGCGTGGTAACTTTGTAGGTGAGCGCAAAAACTGGGAGCAGGCCGCAGTCGATAAAGCTCTGGAGGCGCTGCCGGTGGTCGAGGCTATAGAGGCACCGACTGAAAAAGTAGTTTCGAAAAAAAAGGGTTAAAGCACGAGTATGTGTGAATTACTTGGCATGAGTGCCAATGTGCCAACTGATATTTGTTTCAGTTTCAGTGGATTGATGCAGCGGGGTGGTGGCACAGGACCGCACCGTGATGGTTGGGGCATCGCTTTCTATGAAGGCAAAGGGCTGCGGAGTTTTCATGACCCGGAGCCGAGCGTGGATTCCCAAATTGCGAACTTGATCAAAGAACATCCGATCAAAAGTAATGTGGTGATCAGTCATATTCGTCAGGCAAATGTAGGCGAAGTAAATCTTGCCAATACGCATCCATTTACCCGGGAGCTTTGGGGGTTTATCTGGACGTTTGCGCACAACGGGCAGCTGGATAAAGCGTTATTTGATCTACCGCTGACGCATTATCATCCGGTGGGTACAACCGATAGCGAATACGCATTTTGTTGGTTGTTAGGAGAGATTCGGAATGCGTTTCCAGAGCGCCCGGATGACCTGGTTGCGTTGCAAACGTTTATTCAGAAACGCTGTGATCAGCTCCGTGCGTTGGGTGTGTTTAATATGTTATTGACGGAGTCCACGTGGTTATTTGCCTATTGCAGCAGCAAGCTGGCCTGGATTACGCGCAAAGCCCCTTTCGGTGAAGCATCACTGACGGATTGTGAGCTGACGGTGGATTTCTATAAAGAGACAACACCCAACGATATTGTCACGGTGATTACCACCGTACCGCTGACTGAAAATGAGGTGTGGACGAAGCTGGAACCGGGTGAAATGATCACCTTCGCGGATGGTATTCCAGTCTGACCGAACCCACTAAGGACAGATATGATAGATGACGATGCATTAAGAGCGGATATTGAAAAGTATCCAAATCTTGTACGCTGGTTCGAGACTTGCTGTCAGCGTTACGCAGATGCATCGGCCTTCTCCTGTCAGGGTGGCACACTGACCTACGCCGCATTGAATGAGCATGCGAGTCACTTTGCTAGCTGGCTGCAACGTTCGCCTCATTTACGTCCCGGTGATCGCATTGCGATCCACCTGCCGAATTTGCTGCAATTTCCGGTGGCCGTGTTTGGTGCATTGAAGGCGGGGTTGGTGGTGGTGAATACCAACCCACTTTATGATCGCGATGAGCTGAAGCATCAGTTTGTGGATGCGGGAGTGAAGGCGGTTGTGACACTGGCAAACAGTGCTTATCTCGTCGAGCAGATACTGCCTGATACCGATATCCGCGAAGTGATCGTAACCCAGTTGGCGGATCTGCATCCCTTTCCTAAGTCCGTCTGGATCAACCTGCAAGCCCGCCATATTCGGAAAATCGTACCGCGTTACAAAATCCCTAAAGCCGTCTCATTTAAGTCGTGCCTGAACAAAGGACAGAAGCACCCCTATCGTCCCGTTGAGCTTGAACGTCATCAATTGGCTTTTCTGCAGTACACCGGGGGGGTGACGGGAATATCCAAAGGTGTGATGCTGACTCATCACAGTGTGCTGGCCAATATTACTCAGCTTAAAACAGTGATGAATCAGGTCTGCGTGCCGGAAGAAGAGATCGCGATTGCACCCTTGCCGCTCTATCACATCTATTCCTTTGTATTGAATGGCCTGTTGATGCTGGAGAACGGCGCGCATGTTGTGCTGATTATCAATCCACGGGATACCGAAGGGTTTGTGAAGGAGATTTCCCGCTGGCGCTTTACCTTGTTCTCCGGTCTCAATACCTTGTTTGTGGATCTTTGTCAGAATCAGGATTTCTGTGGTTTGGATTTCAGTAATCTGAAAGTGACTGTTTCTGGTGCTATGTCGCTCACCCGTTTCACGGAAGGTTTGTGGACAGAGATCACTGGCTGTCCTATTCAGGAGGGCTATGGTTTGACTGAATGCTCGCCTGTGGTGGCCGTACATCCGCCGAATGAAAAGCGCCGTGATGATACGGTTGGGCCTCCGGTGCCGCTGACGGAAGTTAAAGTGGTCGGTACGGAAGGTGAGTCATTGCATCCCGGTGAGGTGGGTGAAATCTGGGTGCGGGGTCCGCAGCTGATGGCGGGATACTGGCGTCAACCTGAACTGACGCGTAAAACCTTGCGTGAAGATGGATGGTTAGTGACAGGGGATATGGGGACGCTCAGTGATGAAGGATATATTGAGGTCATTGATCGCAAAGTTGAAGTGATAAAAACGGCTGGTTTTGATGTGTACCCCAGTGAAGTGGAAAACCTGATCGCCTGCCATCCCGATGTGCTGGAATGTGCGGTGGTGGGGGTGCCTGATGATGAGCTGGGTGAGGTGATCAAACTGTTCGTTGTAAGTCGTAACCGTCGTCTGACCGTCAAGGCTGTACGTGAGTATTGTCGTGAGCGTCTGACGTCATACAAGGTGCCTAAGCTGGTGGAATTTCGTGCTGCATTGCCTAAAACGAATGTCGGCAAGGTCATTCGTCGCCAGATTCGTGAAGAGGAAATCAGCAAGCAAACTAAGAAAAGGCGCCGTTTGTAGTCTATTTTACATCATCTAATTGATCCCGCTTTAACTTGTCCTGCCGTATCGCTCCACTCTGCCGTATAATGTCCCGCTTCGCCCAATTCCTGAATCTGATAGACAAGTTCCCATCGTGAAATCTAAGCTCAAGCAGCTCCGTCAGCAGTTTAATGACTGCCGTATCGCCGACCTTCATCACTTCAAACGCCGTCTGCAGCAAGTGGAACAGCGTGTGAGTAAAAATCAGCCTGTGGATCGTATGCTGGATCAGATCGAAGAATCTGTGACGGAATCGATACAATCTGTAGCGGACAAGAAGTCGCGGATAGGTACCATCAATTACCCGGATCTGCCGGTATCTTCACGGCGTGAGGAGATACAGGAAGCGATTCGTGATAACCAGGTCGTGGTGATTGCAGGTGAAACCGGATCGGGTAAAACCACCCAGCTACCTAAAATCTGTCTGGAGCTGGGGTTGGGGGCGCGGGGGCTGATAGGGCATACCCAGCCTCGCCGACTTGCAGCGCGTGCTGTGGCGGGTCGTATCGCGGAGGAGTTGCAGACTGAAGTCGGTAAAATAGTAGGTTATCAGGTCCGCTTTACGGATCAGGTATCTGATCAGTCGATGGTTAAGCTGATGACCGATGGCATTTTGCTGGCGGAAACACAGAATGATCGTTTTCTGGAAAAGTATGAGGTCCTGATCATCGATGAGGCCCATGAACGCAGCCTCAATATCGACTTTCTGCTGGGGTACCTGAAACGCGTACTGCCAAAACGCCCTGATATGAAAGTGATCATTACATCGGCGACGATCGATCTGGAGCGTTTTTCCAAACATTTCGACAATGCACCCGTGATCGAAGTATCAGGACGCACGTATCCAGTCGACGTGCTTTATCGTCCGCTGGGAGAGGCGGGCAGTGACGCGGATCAGCCGCAGGGAATTCTGAGTGCGGTTGATGAACTTTCACAGCTAGAGCGTGAAAAGGGTGTTTCATCACCTGGTGACATTCTGGTGTTTATGAGTGGTGAACGGGAAATTCGGGAAACGGCCGATTTCCTGCGTAAAGCTCAACTGCGTAATACCGAGATATTGCCGCTCTATGCGCGCTTGAGTGTGGCGGAGCAAAACAAAATTTTCCATACCGGGCGATCTGCAGGGCGGCGTATTGTGTTGGCGACGAACGTTGCTGAAACCTCTCTGACCGTTCCTGGTATTCGTTACGTCATCGATCCCGGCTTTGCCCGTATTAGTCGATATAGCTATCGCTCTAAGGTACAGAGACTGCCGATTGAAACGGTGTCGCAGGCCAGCGCGAATCAGCGTAAGGGGCGCTGTGGTCGTGTTGCAGCAGGTACCTGCATTCGCCTCTATTCCGAAGATGATTTCATCTCTCGCCCTGAGTTCACAGACGCAGAAATCCGTCGGACAAACCTTGCTGCTGTTATTTTGCAGATGTTGAATCTGCGTCTGGGAGATATCTCCGAGTTTCCGTTCATTGATCCGCCTGATATTCGCTTTATCAACGATGGTTTTAAGTTGTTGCATGAGCTTGGGGCGGTCGATGATAAGCGGAAGATGACACCGCAGGGGCGTAATTTAAGTAAGTTGCCGGTTGATCCCCGCATTGGCCGTATGTTGATCGAGGCGGTGAAGCAGAACTGTTTGCGTGA
>JAGSHA010000344.1 GCA_023954795.1 Oceanospirillaceae bacterium
ACCAGATGGCGGTACACGTACCGCTGACAATTGAAGCGCAGCTTGAAGCACGTGCGCTGATGATGTCGACCAACAACATCCTGTCACCTGCCAACGGTGAGCCAATCATCGTACCGTCTCAGGACGTGGTACTGGGTCTGTATTACATGACCCGTGAGCGTGTAAATGCTCAGGGTGAAGGTATGGTGTTTGCGGACATCGAAGAGGTTCAGCGCGCTAACGGTGCTGGCCGGGTTCATCTGCAGGCTAAAGTACGCGTGCGTATCACTGAGACAATCAATGATATTCATGGTGACTCTGAAACCCGTACTGAGCTGAAAGAGACAACCGCTGGCCGTGCCATGCTGTTCTCGATCGTACCGAAAGGCCTGCCGTTTGAGCTGGTCAATCAGAGTATGAAGAAACGCTCGATCTCCCGTCTGCTGAACGAAGCGTATCGTCGCTGCGGTCTGAAAGACACGGTGATCTTTGCCGATCAGCTGATGTATATGGGTTTCCGTCAGGCAACGCTGTCCGGTTCCTCTATCGGTGTGAACGACTTCGAAGTTCCAGGTGAGAAGCCTGCGATCATCGGTGAGTCCGAAGCCGAAGTTAAAGAGATTGAACGTCAGTTTGCCGACGGCCTGGTTACTGCAGGCGAGAAGTACAACAAGGTCATCGATATCTGGTCGCGTGCTAACGACCTGTTGGCCAAGAAGATGATGGAAAACCTGAAAACCGAGCCGGTCATTAACCGTGATGGCGAAGAGGTTGAACAGGAATCCTTCAACTCTGTCTACATGATGGCCGACTCCGGCGCCCGAGGTAGTGCGGCGCAGATTCGTCAGCTGGCAGGTATGCGTGGTCTGATGGCGAAGCCGGATGGCTCCATCATCGAGACGCCGATCACCGCGAACTTCCGTGAAGGTCTGAACGTACTTCAGTACTTCATCTCGACCCACGGTGCGCGTAAAGGTCTGGCCGATACGGCACTGAAAACAGCGAACTCCGGTTACCTGACGCGTCGTCTGGTTGATGTGGCGCAGGATCTTGTTATCACAGTTGATGACTGTGGCACGGATGAAGGTCTGCTGATGCAGCCGCTGATCGAAGGCGGCGACGTTGTTGTAGCGCTGGGTCATCGTGTGCTGGGTCGTACCGTTGCACAGGATGTGGTTGATCCTGCCTCTGGTGAGACTCTGATCGCTGCTGGCACCCTGATGGATGAGGCCTGGATTGATCGTCTGGAAAATGACGAACGCTACTCCGGTGTTGATGAGATCATCGTGCGCAGTGCGATCAGCTGTCGGACAACCTACGGTATCTGTTCAAGCTGTTATGGTCGTGACCTGGGTCGCGGTCACCGGGTTAACCCGGGTGAGGCTGTTGGTGTTATCGCTGCACAGTCCATCGGTGAGCCGGGCACACAGCTGACCATGCGTACGTTCCACATCGGTGGTGCGGCGTCACGAGCTGCGGCAGTGGATAGCATTCAGATTAAAAACGGCGGTGAAGTTCGTCTGCATAATCTGAAGTATGTTGTGCGCCCTGACGGTGCTCTGGTGGCGACATCCCGTTCAGGTGAGCTGGGTGTTACTGATGAACACGGACGCGAGCGTGAGCGTTACAAGCTGCCGTACGGTGGTGTGATCAAGGTTCAGGACGGTGCGACGGTTCATTCCGGCGATATCGTTGCGAACTGGGATCCACATACCCATCCAATCATCTCCGAAGCAGGTGGTAAGCTGGCCTTCGTAGGTATGGAAGATGGTATTACGGTTAAGCGTCAGACAGATGAGCTGACAGGTCTGGCAACCATTGAAATTCTGGATGCCAAAGACCGTCCGCAGGCGGGTAAAGATATCCGTCCGATGATCAAGCTGGTTGATGCCCAGGGTGAAGATATTGCTGCGCCGGGTACCGATACTCTGATGCAGTACCTGCTGCCAGCCAAAGCGATCATCAATCTGGCTGATGGTGCTGATGTTGCTGTCGGTGATGTATTGGCCCGTATTCCACAGGAAGGCGCGGTCAACAAAGATATCACCGGTGGTCTGCCTCGCGTAGCCGACCTGTTTGAAGCGCGTAAGCCGAAAGAGTCTGCCATTCTGGCCGAGATCTCCGGCACCATTACCTTCGGTAAAGAAACCAAAGGTAAGAAGCGTCTGGTTATCACGCCAACCGATGGCAATGATCCACTTGAGATCATGATCCAGAAGTGGCGTAACCTGAACGTGTTCGAGGGTGAGCACGTTGAAAAGGGTGAGGTCATCTCTGATGGTCCGTCCAACCCGCACGACATCCTGCGTATTCTGGGTGTCAGCGAGCTGGCCAAGTACATCACCTCTGAAATCCAGGATGTATACCGTCTGCAGGGCGTAGGTATCAACGATAAGCACATCGAGGTGATTGTTCGCCAGATGCTGCGTAAAGTTGAAATTACCAAGGCTGGCGACAGTACGTTCATCCCGGGTGATCAGGTTGAATACAGTGCCGTAGTGACCGAGAACGCTAAGCTGGAAGAAGATGGTAAGATTCCAGCCAAGTTTGATCGTGTCCTGCTGGGTATCACTAAAGCTTCCCTGGCGACTGAGTCCTTCATCTCTGCGGCCTCCTTCCAGGAGACAACCCGCGTACTGACTGAAGGTGCAGTAACCGGTAAGCGTGACTTCCTGCGCGGTCTGAAAGAAAACGTTGTCGTGGGTCGTCTGATCCCGGCAGGTACGGGTCTGGCGTATCACAAAGAGCGTAAGCGTAAACGTGATCATCAGGCAGGTACGCTGACTGTCAGCGCAGAAGAAGTGCAACAGGCACTGACTGCAGCGCTGAACGCATCGATGCCGGATTCTGAGTAATCTTTATTCAGTGTTTGACGGCAAAGGTCGAAATTGATTAAAATTTCGACCCCACTAGATGACCGGGTCTTCAGACCCGGTCTTTTCAGTGCTAAATAACCAAATTGGAGTTTGCTTAAATGGCAACTATTAGCCAGCTGGTTCGTAGCCCTCGTAAGCGTAAAGCTGAAAAGAGCGATGTACCTGCGCTGCAGGCTTGTCCTCAGCGTCGTGGCGTATGCACTCGTGTTTACACCACTACCCCGAAGAAACCGAACTCTGCACTGCGTAAAGTGTGTCGTGTTCGTTTGACGAATGGTTTTGAAGTTACCTCCTACATCGGTGGTGAAGGTCATAACCTGCAGGAACACTCTGTTGTTCTGATTCGTGGTGGTCGTGTTAAGGATTTGCCTGGTGTGCGTTATCACACGGTTCGTGGTTCTCTGGACTGCTCCGGCGTGAACGATCGTAAACAGGGCCGTTCCAAATACGGTACCAAACGTCCTAAGTCTTAATAGCCGTACCCTCGGCGAATCTATAGCAGCATGGCTGCTGTAGGCTAGACCGGACACGGTAAGAGTAAGGTCAGGTGTGTAGATACCTGATGAACCTGAAGACCTTTTATAATTGAGGGCTTATCAATGCCTAGAAGACGCGTCGCTGCAAAGCGTGACATCCTGCCGGATCCAAAATTCGGTAACACAGTACTGGCAAAATTCATCAACCACGTGATGGTTAGTGGTAAGAAATCTGTTGCTGAGAAAATCGTGTACACCGCACTGGATAAACTCCTGGAGCGTGGTGCAGCAGAGCCGCTGGAAATGTTCGAAAAAGCACTGGAAACGATCCAGCCAATGGTCGAGGTTAAATCTCGCCGTGTAGGTGGTGCAACGTACCAGGTTCCTGTTGAAGTTCGCCCGTCCCGCCGTATGGCTCTGGCTATGCGCTGGCTGGTTGACTCCTCACGTAAGCGTGGTGAAAAATCCATGGCGCTGCGTCTGGCTGGCGAAATCGCAGATGCGGCTGAAGGCCGTGGTGCAGCTGTTAAGAAACGTGAAGACGTGCATCGCATGGCTGAAGCGAACAAAGCGTTCGCTCACTACCGTTTCTAAAGACCAGAGGATTGAGTCGTGGCTCGTAAAACTCCTATCGCACGTTACCGTAACATTGGTATCTGTGCGCATGTAGAC
>JAGSHA010000380.1 GCA_023954795.1 Oceanospirillaceae bacterium
CATGTTGCTAGCATTAGGTTTAACTTGTTGACTCATGGATCGCAAGCGCCTGCCTTGGGGTGATTTATGAGTCACACCACTCAAAAAATACTGATTGTTGATCATTCAACGGCACTAATTGATCGTATTTTTGATCTATTGAATGAGTCCTCAATACTAGACCTGAGAGTATCAACCAGCTTTTCATTGTCTGATGCAAAGGAGAAGCTTAGTGATACGGATTTTGCTCTTGTGATCGCCCGGGTCCCCGCAGCGAAGCAGTCATTGTGCCATGATCTGATTGAGCTCCACTCTCCCAACCCTGTTCTAATTCTGCTGGATGAGCCTGATAGTAGCGATGTATTTTCAGCGCTGCGTTTAGGTGCCTCGGATGTATTTGATGTGGTTGACGTTGCTCGGCATAGTCAGGCATTTTTGGATGCAGTTGAGCATCTTATGGGGTGGGCGCGTACACTGGAAGAGAATCGGTTTTACAGGGAGGAGCTTGAGCAGAGTCTTTCTGAGCTTAAAGCTGATCAGCAGGCTGCTTATCATATACAGCGTAATATGATGCCTGCAGAGACAATCGAAATTTGCGGGATTAAGGCGGAACATCAGATTACGCCTTCGTTATACCTTAGCGGTGACTTTGTTGATGTAGTGCCGGTTGATGATCAGCGTATGGTTTTCTATCTGGCTGATGTCTCAGGGCATGGTGCTTCATCGGCACTGGTGACCGTTCTGTTGAAGAACATGACGCAGAGTTTGGTACGCGATTACAAAGATGTATCTCCGGATGAGCTCCCTTCGTTGGGTAATGTATTGCAACGGATCAATACTGAGTTGCTAGAAACGGGTGTAGGCAAGCATTTGAGTATGTTTCTGGGGGCGATTGACCGAAATAGTGGGTTGTTGCACTATGCGGTGGGTGGGCATCACCCAATGCCGTTGCTGACCGATACGCGAGGGACTCGATATCTGGAAGGGAGAGGGATGCCAGTCGGTCTTTTTGAGCAACCGATCTATGACGAAAGATCAATCGAACTGGAGTCGCCCTTTCAGATAACCTTGTTCTCAGACGGTATTCTTGAGGTTTTGCCACAGAAAGATATGTTGTCCCGCGAAGAGTATGTTCGTGCTGTGGTGGATAACCTGAGAGGTTCCAGTCCGGAGAAGCTGAAGGCAAGTCTGACTGCCAGCTATAGCGGCGAGGCGCCTGACGACATAGCAATCATGACAGTTGTTGGATGGTAAGATGAAAGAGGGTTCTATCTTTTCTGCGTGCGTGGATGGTCGTTATATCCTTAAGTTTGTTGGGGATGTGCGGCTGACTTTGTGTGCAACATTGGATTGTCATATCGAGGAATCTCTGGCGAGTATTGAGGCGCAGGAAATACTGGTTGATCTGACTGAGGCAGAGGGAATTGATAGTACGTCGCTTGGCTTGATCGCTAAGCTTTCCATCAAGGCTTATGCTTTATCGTTACCTAAGCCCACTGTTGTTTCGACGAATGAGAATATTACGCGTGTGCTGATGAGCATGGGCTTCGATCATATTTTTGTTCTTATTAGTGAGTTGCCAACTTGTCCAAGTGACCTTAAGAAGCTGTCATTTGTGCAAGATTCTGAAGAATCGATCCGGATGCGAATTATTGCGGCTCACCGTATTCTTATTGATCTGAATGACTCTAATCGGGAAGCGTTTAAAGACTTGGTTAAAACGTTAGAGAAAAGCTAAAAATAGGAAAAATTCCTATATACAGTAATAAGCCAGAATCTATAAAATTGATTTCAGGAAATGGGGAAAGCAGAAGGATCTGTCAATTGCCAAGGATGTAATTTCCTCTCACTGCTTACGGAGAAGAGCGGTGACCGGCACGGAACGCTGGGGGAAAAAGCCCGGAGCTTGGAAGCTCACGGGCTTTTTTTTGTCCAAAATTTGCTGATGGACAGCGTTAGAATCTCAAGCGCTGATCGGTAAGTCTATTCAGCGCTTGAGAGGGTCCCCGTCTTACTGTTGGCTTAGCAGTGTCTCTAGCTTGACCTGATCAACCGCAAAGGCGCGAATGCCCTGAGCGAGTTTTTCTGTCGCCATTGGGTCTTCGTTCAATTCCCAGCGGAATGAGGCTTCATCCAATACAACCTTCGTGTCTTTGCTGTTTGCTTGGGATGCGGAAAGCTGTTGGGTGAGCGTTGCATTTGTTTCGGAAAGTTCCTGCATTAGTGCTGGCGCGATCGTTAAGCGATCACAGCCAGATAATGCTTGGATTTCGCCGATATTGCGGAAGCTGGCGCCCATGACAATCGTGTTGTAGTTGTTGGTCTTGAAGTAGTTATAAATGCGAGAGACGGACTGTACGCCGGGATCATTCAGTCCGCTATAGTCCTGAGCTTCAGTATTGGCGTTGTACCAATCCAGTATGCGGCCGACAAATGGCGAGATCAGGTATGCGCCAGCTTCTGCGCATGCGGCTGCCTGAGCGAAATTAAACAGCAGAGTCAGGTTGCAGTTGATGCCTTCTTTCTCAAGCTGGCGTGCAGCTTCAATACCTTCCCAGGTTGAAGCGATTTTAATCAGAATACGTTCTTTGCTGATGCCTGCGTCGGCATACATGCGAATCAGTTTGTGGGCACGTTCTACCGTCGCCTGGGTATCAAATGACAGGCGCGCATCCACTTCTGTCGAGATACGTCCTGGAATGATGTTCAGAATTTCACGGCCAATAGAAACGGCAAAGCGATCGGTCATATTACCCAGTAGTGCCTGATTATCGCCGCCCTGTTCTTGTGCCCAGGCTTTTGCTTCGGTCAGAAGCGGTGCGTAGTCGGGCAGGGAAGCCGCTTTTAATAGCAGCGATGGGTTGGTTGTCGCATCTACGGGTTTAAACGTTCGAATGGCCTCTATATCGCCGGTATCGGCAACAACGGTGGTCATTTTTTTTAGTTGATCGAGTTGGCTTTCCATTTCGTATTTGTCCTGCAAAGTTAATCTGGAATTAAATCCAGCGCTTCTTTAAGTGTATTGATGGAAGCGCCAGGTTTATGGGCATTTTCGCTCAGGTAACGACGGAACTGACGTCCGCCGCGCTGTGCATGAAATAGTCCGAGCAAATGCCGTACCACGTGGTTTAAGTATCGGCCATCGTTGAGCTGTGCATCAATATAAGGCAGCATCGCTTCGATAACGGCTTTACGCTGCTGTGGTGTTGAATCTGTGTCATACAGTCGGTTGTCGACTTCAGCCATCATGTAAGGGTTCTGATAAGCTTCGCGTCCAACCATGACGCCGTCGACCTGCTGTAAATGCTGTTCGCACTCTTCAAGGGTCTTAATGCCGCCGTTAATAATGATTTCAAGCTCGGGAAAATCCCGTTTGAGTTGATATACCCATTCATATTTTAACGGTGGAATATCGCGGTTTTCTTTCGGGCTTAATCCCTGCAGAATCGCTTTGCGGGCATGAACAATGAAGGTTCTGCAGCCTGATTGCTTAACAATGTCTACGAAGTTATGAAGTTCTTCATAGCTGTCCATGTCGTCAATGCCTAAGCGGTGTTTGACCGTCACGGGAATATCAACAACCGATTGCATCTTGTGGAGGCATTCTGCAACCAGCTGAGGGTGTGCCATCAGGCAAGCGCCAATCATGTTGTTTTGCACGCGATCGCTTGGGCAGCCTACATTCAGGTTTACCTCGTTGTAACCCCAGTCTTCAGCCATTTTTGTACAC
>JAGSHA010000381.1 GCA_023954795.1 Oceanospirillaceae bacterium
CCCATCAACTCTTGAATCATTGAGATAGCGTGCAACAGGTGGAAAACCATCCGGCTCAAAACCACTGCGGGGTAACCAGTGAGAATACAGCTCCATATAGAAGTTGCTCACTTTATCGCCATCGCCCTTGTAATACGCAATGCCGTACTTTCCGGCCGGGAGCGTTGTGCAGGAAAACGGCGCAACCACATGCACAGTGTCGTCGATCTCAACGGACGCATCGTAACGGCACTTATCAACGGGCGTCACCATCGGATTATCGTGGCAGATCGCAAACCGTTTGGAGGCCTCATCTTTAATGCCAACAGAACGTGCCCAACCAATCACCTTATCCCAGGTTTCAAAGATCGACTCCAGATCATACCCCTTAGGAGCGGTGAGATAGGCAACCTTCCGTTCGTCTTGATCTTCCACTTGTACGTTCATTAACCATTCCTCTAGTTTGTCGGGGTCAAACACCCTCGTTTCAGTGACAAACTGAGAGTACAAGTGCCGCGGATCGAACGCCTTTCCATACTTGCTGTATAGTTTTCCTATCTTGCTATTTTCGGCACCCAGCGGATTTTTAAGCTGGCGGGGGCTGATGCCGAAGTACAACTTAAACGCTTTGGAGAAATTGGCACTGGAGGAAAACCCGCCAATCTCTGAAATCTCGGTAATACTCTGCTCTGGATTACACACAATGCGGTTTGCCGCCCGCTCCATCCGTTTACGACCGATAAAAGCGTTTACCGTTTCACCGGCAATACCGTGAAAAATACGATGAAAGTGAAACGGCGAAAAATGACTGGCCCGTGCGACATCCTCCAGACTCAGCTTCGAATCCAGATTATCTGCAATAAACACCATCGCCATATTGATGCGTCTAATGTATTCAGCGTTCACCGTCACGTTTTTCATCATTGCTCTTTAAAGAAACAGACCCCAGGAGAAACGCTATATTAGGTGTTCAGCGGATAAATAAAAGCCCTGCCTACACGTGTAGTACGTGCGCGTAACAAAGACGTTCGAGCGAAATATGCGTGAATACTTTCACTAAGCCGCCGGTTTATGAAACTCGATCACGTTGTCATCGGGATCACGAATAAAGATAAATGAAGCGCCATCCGGTGTAACAATAGGCCCTTCGGTAATCCTGCAATTGATCGATTCAAGATACGCCTGCGCCACCTGCAAATCCGTGACTTCAAGCGCGACATGGGTGAAACCCGTATGTTTTTCAGGTACATCCATCAGCACATTCAATGTCTTAGATTCGGAGCCATTAAGAATAAAATTGATGTTAATACCCGATGGATGCTCCATCACAGCAACGGGTTCTGGTCCGACAGGACCCACGATAAACACAAACCCAAGTTTTTCGTAAAAGGCACGGGACACCGCCAGATCTGTCACCCTCAAACCCACATGGTTAATTCCGGTAATCTCTTTCATCGTAACCTCATCTTGGTTGTTCCCTCGCTTGGCCTAATCAGCCTACTTGATCATACACCAACCACAGAACCATCAACTGAAACGGCAGAAACGGCAGAAACGGCTCTCATTGTCTTTACGACAAACATCACCACACATCCCAAACCCGCCCTGCCAAGAGGCCTGCAGGCTGGAACCACACATCATGAACGGGTTGGGTCTATAGATCATATTAGCCCCGAATTTATAGTGATCCCATGAGCTAAGAAGCCCTGAGCCTTTGGAGAGGTTCTGTTAGTGCTCTGTGGGTATCGAGATCTGTGATCCAGGTCTCAATACCCGACTTGTGAGGCATAACGTTGTTTTGCTGCGCAAGGGCTAGCGGTGATTACGATATCCGATAACACACTTTACGGGCCCGATACCTGCTAAGTGTTGCCACGAATACGAGCCACGCCGCTAACCAGAGTGCTATCACAACCTCTCCTATGGCCTTGTTAAATCCGATAAACAGGAACCGATTCATGACGACCCCTTACATCAAAATAAAAAACCACATCAACGGCGTCTGGGTAGATGAAAGCAACGGTCAGTACGAGCCGCTGCGTAATCCTTCCACCGGTGCAGTGATTGGAGAAGTACCGCTGTCTTCTCCAGAAACCTCCCGTGCAGCCGTGGCTGCTGCTGCCGAAGCATTCCCTGCCTGGAGCGCTACACCGTTGCCAAAACGTATGGATTACATCTTCCAGATGTATCGTGCGATGCAGGACAATCTGGAGCCACTTGCAGAAGCGATCGCGATTGATCAGGCAAAACACATCGCAGAAGCACGCGGTGAAGTGGGTCGTGTTATCGAGATTCTGCAGATGGCATGCACAATTCCAGCCCTGATTCAGGGTGAGACGGTTCAGGGCATTGCCAACAACATCAACGGCCGACTGATTAAAGCGCCACTGGGTGTGTTCTGTGGTGTAGCACCGTTCAACTTCCCGGCACTGGTATTTGGCTGGTTTATTCCATTCGCCATCGGTACCGGCAACACCTTCGTATACAAACCATCCACCGAATCTCCACTGTTCATGCAGAAGATGATGCAGCTGATGGTTGATGTTGGCCTGCCTGAAGGTGTTGTAAACATCGTACACGGTGACCGTGAAACTGTTGAAGCCTGGTACGACGATGACAACGTTGCGGGCGTATGTCTGGTCGGCTCCACACCAACGGCGAAAGCCATCGCTGAAGGTTGTGGTCGCGGCGGTAAGAAGACCATGCTTCTGGGTGGTGCGAAAAACTTCCTCGTAGCGATGGAAGATGCACCGATGGACCTGATGATCGAGAACATCCTGATGTCCGGTTACGGTTCTGCGGGTCAACGCTGTCTGGCGGTATCCAATATCGCTGTGGTACCGGAGATCTACGACGAGTTTGTCGAGCGTCTGCTGAAAGCGTCCAAGAACATCAGTGTGGGTGATGCAATGGACCCGGATGTCTTTATGGGTCCGGTGATCTCCGCAAACGCGAAAGAGCGTATCGAAAACTACATCAATATCGGTGTAGAAGGCGGTGCTACGCTGGCACTGGACGGCCGTAATCCGGACGTCGCAGATGCGAACAAGGACGGTTACTTTGTTGGACCCACCGTATTCACTGACGTCACCCCTTGCATGCAGATCGCCCGTGAAGAGATCTTTGGTCCTGTGCTAAGCGTGATGAAAGTGGGTTGCATCGACGGTGCCCTGCGCATGATCAAAAACCATGATATGGGTAACGGCGCGGTCATCTTTACGCAGAACGCGTTCTATACCGAAAAATTCATCAACGAAGCCGATGTCGGTATGGTTGGTGTTAACGTGGGTATCTGTGCACCACACCCATACCTGCCGTTTGGCGGCATCAAAGGTTCATTGGTTGGCAACAACAAGGTTCAGGGTAAAGACGCTATCGACTTCTTCACCCAGAACAAAGTGGCCACCGTTCGTGTAGTTGATCCACGCGGTAACAAACCAGCGGAAGCGAAGCCCGCTGATAGCTCTGTGCGTAGCTGCGTCGCGAGTTGATCTGAAGTGAATGTTAGGAATCGCTAAGCTCGTCACCAACCTACAAAAATGCGAGGTAGGTTGGGATGAGCGCAGCGATTCCCAACACACACAAAAAAGGGGACTGAATTAAATTCAGTCCCCTTTTTTGCTCTCTGCGTCGAAGAATACGCCAATAACTACTCGCTCAGTTTCAGACGCAGTTTGTCGCATAAGGCTTTTAGCTGGTCAGACTC
>JAGSHA010000283.1 GCA_023954795.1 Oceanospirillaceae bacterium
ATCAGCCCGGTCGGACGCACGACCTGCTCTGCTACATGTTGCTGATTGGCTTTTTCGTATTTGCTCGGCGTGGCCGAAACAAAGATCATCTGCGGCGAAGTCTCCTCCCACTCCTCAAATTTCATCGGACGGTTATCCAGCGCGGACGGCAAACGGAAGCCATATTCGACCAAGGTTTCTTTACGACTGCGGTCTCCTCGGTACATCGCTCCAATCTGCGGAACGGTGACGTGGGATTCATCAATTACCAGCAGTGCGTTATCCGGCAGATAATCAAACAGCGTGGGCGGCGCCTGCCCCGAATCCCGACCAGACAGGTAGCGGGAGTAGTTCTCAATCCCGGAGCAGTATCCTAGTTCCCGGATCATCTCCATATCGTACATTGTGCGCTGCTCAAGGCGCTGAGCCTCCACCAGCTTGTCATGATCGCGCAGCTGCTTGAGACGATCATGCAGCTCATCGCTGATCTTATCCACAGCTGCTAGCAAGGTTTCACGCGGCGTTACGTAGTGAGATTTAGGGTAAACCGTGGCACGTGGCACCCTGCGCAATACTTCTCCCGTCAGCGGATCGAAGTAACTCAACTGTTCCACTTCGTCATCGAATAGCTCAATACGCAGGGCTTCTTTTTCCGATTCCGCCGGAAAGACATCAATCACATCCCCCCGTACCCGGTACGTACCGCGATGCAATTCAATATCATTGCGTGTGTATTGCAGCTCGGCCAGACGGCGCAGGACCGCACGCTGATCGATCATATCGCCGCGATCAATATGCAGCATCATGCCAAGGTACAATTTAGGATCACCCAAACCGTATATAGCAGATACCGTTGCGACGATGATGGCATCATCCCGCTCCAGCAACGCCTTGGTTGCCGAAAGCCGCATCTGCTCGATGTGATCGTTGATGGAGGCATCTTTTTCGATAAACGTATCAGATGAGGCCACATACGCTTCCGGCTGGTAGTAATCGTAGTAAGACACAAAATACTCAACCGAGTTGTCCGGGAAAAACTCCCTGAACTCCCCATATAGCTGAGCGGCCAGCGTTTTGTTATGCGCCATGATGATGGTCGGACGCTGCACCTGAGCGATCACATTGGCGATGGTGAATGTTTTACCGGAGCCTGTTACCCCCAGCAATGTCTGGGAGGCTAATCCAGCTTCAATACCATCCACCAGTTCAGCAATAGCCGTTGGCTGATCGCCTGCAGGTTCAAAACTGGAGTGGACCTTAAATCGCTCTTTCATCATCTCAACTCAAACGGAATCAACTGGCCATTATAACCTGATCACTGACTGTCTGCTGTTACGAAATACCAGCCCCTTCAACACGGGCAAATTCACCCACACACCGCTTTACGCATCAATACACAAGTTTCGTTTTGGAACCGTCCACGCACTTATGCGAAAAATTGTTACTTTTCTGTACAGAATGCTTAAAGACGCAACTTGAATCCGGTATAATTTTCCGGCTAAAAAATTACCGCTGAGCCTTGGACTGCGCGCCCCTAACCTATAATTCTGCGCGGCCAGGCGAACTGAAATGCATTAACTATACTTCAGCGGCTCCCTATAAAAGTCATGGGATCTCTCAAGAGGAACTTAGGATTGGACGTTCAACTTTCAGACCGCGTCAATAACATCAAACCTTCACCTACGCTGGCGGTGACTAACCGTGCAGCTGAACTGCGCGCGGCAGGTAAGAACATTATTGGCCTGGGTGCAGGCGAGCCAGACTTTGATACGCCTGAGCATATCAAAGCCGCAGCGATTAACGCGCTGCAGAACGGTTTTACGAAATACACAGCCGTGGACGGCACCCCAGCCCTGAAGACAGCCATTATTGAGAAGCTGAAGGGAGACAACGATCTCTCTTACGCACCGAACCAGATTCTGGTGTCCTGTGGCGGTAAACAGAGTTTCTTTAATCTGTCTCTGGCTTTGCTGAACGAAGGCGATGAAGTCGTTATCCCAGCACCGTATTGGGTGTCTTACCCTGATATGGTGAAAGTGGCTGACGGTGTCCCTGTGATTGTGACAACGACACAGGAACAACGCTTCAAAATGACACCAGAGCAGCTGGATGCAGCGATCACCGACAAAACCCGCTTGGTGGTCCTGAACAGCCCGTCCAACCCAACCGGTGTCGCTTACACGCGCGCGGAACTGGTTGCATTGGCGGACGTACTGAAGAAGTACCCGAATGTTCTGATCGCAACCGATGACATGTATGAACACATCCGCTTCACCGATGAACAGTTCTGCAACATCGTGATGGCATGCCCTGAACTATACGACCGTACCATCGTACTGAATGGCGTATCTAAAGCGTACTCCATGACCGGCTGGCGTATCGGTTACGCGGCGGGGCCACAGAAGCTGATCGGCGCGATGAAGAAAATTCAGTCTCAGAGCACCTCTAACCCGACCTCGATTGCACAAGTTGCAGCACAGGCCGCACTGGAAGGTTCTCAGGATTGTGTTGCAGAGATGGTAAAAGCCTTCTCTGAACGTCACGACTATGTAATCAAAACGCTGAACGAAATCGAAGGCGTTGATTGCATCCCGGCTGACGGTACTTTCTATGCGTTCCCAAGTTTCCAGCAGGTTATCGACAACGATGACCGCTTCGAAGATGACATCGCCCTGGCCGAGTTCCTGTTGAACGAAGCAGGTGTTGCACTGGTACCGGGCTCAGCCTTCGGTGCACCGGGCAACATGCGTTTGTCTTTTGCGACCAGCCGGGACATTCTGGAAGACGCACTGACTCGCATCAAGAACGCACTGGCAGCTTAATCCCCTGCTCGCGATAAAAAATACCCGCTTCGGCGGGTATTTTTTTGTCTGAATAAAGCGCTACTGTGCGACTAAGCTAAAGCACGCTTCATTTTGTATCCGCCGGTAATTTCAAAACCATTGTTTTGATAAAAACTCACCGTGCAATCAAATGCCGGTAGAGGCGGCGTACACAACTCCAGCCGTTTCCATCCCTCGCCCTTCGCGTACTCAGCGATCGAATCGATCATTATCTGTCCCAAGTTCTGACCACGATATTCCGGCTCTACGTAAAACTCCTGCACAATGCCAAAGCGCCCTTCTGCATACAGCGACTGACTTTCACACAACGCTCCGAATGCAACTATCCGGTCATCTTCAAATGCAGCGAGTACGCGGTAACGTCGGTCAGCCATAAAGTCTGAGCACAAGCGGACTGCTTTTTCTTCGTCCACATCAAACGCGGCCAAGCCCGAACGTTCGATAATCTCATTAAGAAGACACACCGCCAACTTGGCGACATCTTCCGCTTTATCTTTGTTTACCCACTCAATCTTCACTTTCAGATATCCCTGTTATCGCCATCCCAATGTCTGCAAAACACTTCCATGAGCTGACGCTGAATCGAATATCCATTCTTACACTGATGACGCACATGCACAAAGCCGGGACATCGATTTAACCATCAACATCCCAGAACCTTTGTATCAGGTAGTACTGGGCTATACTTTGTGTACTTTCGTAAGGATGAAACCAACAAGCAACAGACACTGGAGGTGAGGGATGAAACGTCTGGTATTCCTCGCGCCAAAACTGGAGCAGGCGCAACACGTGGTTGAAGACCTTCGTAAGATGGGTATCGAAGATGAAAAGATGCATGTGGTCGCGAAAGACCATCAGATGCTGAAAGATGCCCATATTCATGAAGCGACAGAGCTGGAAACTTCAGAACTGGAAACAGATATGGACTGGGGTATGGTCGGTGGTGGAACCGTCGGCGTTATCGCAGGTCTGGCCGTTCTGGGGAGTGCCCCCTTCGGATTAATACTCGGTGGTGGCACATTACTGACCCTCAGTTTACTGGGGATTGGCTTTGGCGGATGGTTGGGAAAAATGATTGGTGAAGGCACACCCAATGCACTGATCGAAAAATACGAACATGCGCTGGATGATGGACAGATTGTCATGATGATTGATGTACCGGCAGAACGCTTGCCTGAATTCCATCATATGATCCGCGGACATTGTCCAAAAGCACTGATCGAATCAGTTCATATTTTCCACGATGATCCGCTAGCCGCGTAAACAACCACAGCATCAGGCTGTCTAACCGATTTGAATAAAATCACACCGGGAATCTCTTTCCGAAGAAAAAAGGGCCACTTCAGAATGTGGCCCTTTTAACATCTAAAAACATGATCTCAGCGCGCCAGCCCCGACGGAATACTCATCCGCATCTGATGCATTCTAAAACGTAAAAAATCTACCTGCGGATGGTATTGCTGGATATGCTGAATATCCCGTTCAGCAGCGCCTTTCACCTGTACCACCACGGCTGAGGCACCCTCTTCGAGAATAAGCTGATCCGCTGTATCCAGGTTGAGTTCACCGGCATAGGTAAATCGTCCGGGATACACCCGAAAACGAATATCGAGAGGTACGGGGGATTCACGCGTCGTTAACCACCGTTTAAGCTGCCAACCGGTAATACGATAATCCCCTGCAGGCAACTCAACAAACATCAGGTTACCCTCTACGCTCCTGTAGTCACTGCGAATCGCCCCACTCTGACTGGCTTTCATCTCCATCACC
>JAGSHA010000384.1 GCA_023954795.1 Oceanospirillaceae bacterium
GACGAGAATGCAACTATCGTCGTGGGTACGGTCATTGATCCGGAACTAACTGACGAATTGAAGGTCACTGTCGTAGCAACGGGTTTGGATAAGCCGAAAGAGAAGGCACCTGAAGTTAAAAAGGGGCCTAAAAAAGCGGACGGCTCCCTGGATCTTGATGAGATCGATCTGCCTACCGTTTTGCGTCGCCAGCGTCAGGAAGCTCTGAACGGCGGTAAGGTTAAGCAAACAGCAGCGCCGAAGGAAGAGGAAAGCAAGAAGAGCAGGCAAAGTGCGGATTCCTATTTGGATATCCCAACGTTCTTGCGTAAGCAAAACGACTGAGTCTCGGCTGATTGCGGTTGCTGTTACAATTATAACTTTGGTATAATCGCCCGTTATCTAAAACGCGCGCAGGGTATGTTACGGCACAAAATATGATCAAACAGAGAACTCTGAAGAACAGCATCAAAGCAACGGGTATTGGTCTGCATTCAGGTCAGAAGGTATATCTGACACTGAAACCTGCGCCAGCGAATAACGGTATCGTTTTCCGTCGTGTTGATCTGGATCCTGTGGTCGATATTCAGGCTGCTGCGCATAATGTTGCTGACACTACACTGTCTACCAATTTGGGTAAAGATGGTGTGCGTGTAGCGACAGTAGAGCATTTGCTATCTGCAATGGCTGGACTGGGCATTGATAATGCCTTTGTAGAGCTGAGTGCCGAAGAAGTACCGATTATGGACGGCAGCTCTGCACCATTTGTATTCTTGATTCAGTCAGCAGGTATTGCCGAGCAGGATGCACCCAAGCAGTTCATCCGTATCAAGAAAGAAGTGACGGTGAGCAGCGATGGTAAATCTGCAACCTTCCGTCCGTTTGATGGTTTTAAGGTAGGCTTCAAAATTGACTTCGAACACCCTGCATTCGAAGGCCGCAATATGGAAGCTGTTCTGGATTTCTCCAGTACATCTTTTGTAAAAGAAGTCAGCCGCGCGCGTACCTTTGGCTTTATGAGTGATATCGAATACCTGCGTTCTCAGAACCTTGTTCTGGGTGGTAGTTTTGATAACGCCATTGTTGTTGATGATTACCGAATTCTGAATGAAGACGGTCTGCGTTATGACGACGAATTTGTAAAACATAAAGTATTGGATGCAGTAGGTGACCTTTACCTGTTGGGCAAAAGTCTGATTGGTGAGTTCTTTGGTTATAAATCCGGTCATTATCTGAACAACATGTTGCTGCGAGAACTGTTGGCCAATGAAGATGCGTATGAAATGGTGACCTTCGAAGACGAAGAAGCCGCTTCTCCGATCTCCTATCAGAAGCCGGTTGTTGCGAACTAACTAAAACAGGTTAGTTGCACAGACTCTCCTTTATAAAAAGCCGAACCTCAGTGTTCGGCTTTTTTGTGTCTTTTTTTGTTAGATCTATCAACAAATTTCCTGATCCCACCTCGAACCATTGCATGGGTATTGACTAAAGTCGTGCATGGATCGAAATATTTGTCCCTTGAGATTCGAAACCACGCCCCAATAGAGTTAGAATGTTCCGTTAATTTGCCGGATATAATGGCCGGAAACCTTTGATTAGACAGGTTGAAAACTCAAAACATGCTGACCTCACTGTTCAAGAAAGTATTTGGAAGTAAGAACGATCGAGAACTCAAGCGCATGGGCCGTACGGTCAAACAGATCAATGCGCTGGAAGCCGATCTGGAACAGCTCTCAGATGAGGCGCTGAAAGCTAAAACCGACGAATTTCGTCAGCGGTTAGCAGAGGGATCTAATCTTGATCAGCTGTTACCTGAAGCATTTGCTGTAGTACGTGAAGCATCCCGCCGTGTGATGGGCATGCGCCACTTTGACGTGCAGATGATCGGTGGTATGACTCTGAACGAAGGTAAAGTAGCAGAGATGCGCACCGGTGAAGGTAAAACACTGGTTGCGACCTTGCCTGTATATCTGAATGCACTAGCCGGTGAAGGCGTTCACGTTGTCACCGTGAACGATTATCTGGCAAGTCGAGATGCCGAGTGGATGCGTCCGCTGTACGAATCTCTGGGTATGACGGTTGGGGTTATCCTCTCAGGTCAGGATTCAGAGACTAAACGTGCGGCCTACGCTTCAGATATTACTTACGGTACTAACAACGAATTTGGCTTTGATTACCTGCGCGACAACATGGCCTTCAGTGCGGAAGAAAAAGCACAGCGTGCCTTTAACTTTGCGGTAGTCGATGAAGTTGACTCCATCCTGATCGATGAAGCCCGTACCCCTCTGATTATCTCAGGGCCTGCAGAAGACAGCTCCGCCATGTACATGCGGATCAACACCCTGATCCCAAAACTTGAACAGTTTGATGGTGAGATCGATCCTAAGGATGATACTCAGGTTATCGACGAGCACTTTGTGGTTGATGAGAAAAACCGCACCGTTGAGCTGACCGAAGCCGGTCATAGCTTCGTTGAAGAACTGTTGACCGAGATGGAGCTGCTGGGCGAAGGCGAAAGCTTGTATGCACCACAGAATCTGAGCCTGCTGCACCATGTTTTGGCCGGGTTGCGGGCACACAACTTGTTCCAGCGCGATAAAGATTACATCGTGCAGGACAACCAGGTTGTCATTGTTGATGAGCACACCGGCCGTATCATGCCGGGACGCCGCTGGTCAGAAGGTCTGCATCAGGCTGTAGAGGCAAAAGAGGGGGTAGCGGTTCAGCAGGAAAGTCAGACGCTGGCATCAACCACCTTCCAGAACTACTTCCGTTTGTATAACAAGCTGTCGGGTATGACGGGTACAGCGGATACGGAAGCGTTCGAGTTGCGCCAGATCTACGGTTTGGATGTAATTGTTATCCCTACCAACCGTGCAGTATCACGTAAGGATATGAACGATCAGGTCTTCCTGACCATGGAAGAAAAATACGAAGCGATTATTGAAGAGATTCGCCGCACTCAGGAAGAGAAACGTCCTGTGCTGGTGGGTACCGCATCGGTTGAATCTTCGGAACTGATCTCTGCGTGGCTGAAGAAACAAGACATTCAGCACAACGTACTGAACGCTAAAAACCACGGACGTGAAGCGGAAATTATTTCCGATGCGGGTCGTCCGGGTGCGGTAACGATTGCGACCAACATGGCCGGTCGTGGTACGGATATTGTGTTGGGCGGTAAGCTGGAGTCTGATCTGGAAGCACTGATCGATCCAACCGAAGCGCAGATCGAAGAGACCAAAACTGAGTGGCAGAAACGTCACAATGCGGTGTTAGAGGCCGGCGGTTTGCATATCGTGGGTACGGAACGTCATGAGTCTCGTCGTATCGATAACCAGCTGCGTGGTCGTGCAGGTCGTCAGGGTGATGCGGGTTCTTCCCGCTTCTTCCTGTCGTTGGAAGATGACCTGATGCGTATCTTCGCGTCCGACCGTGTGCGTCAGCTGATGCAGGCGCTGGGTATGGAGCGCGGCGAAGCGATCGAACACAAGATGGTCAGCAACGCCATCGAAAAAGCCCAGCGCAAAGTGGAAGGTCGAAACTTCGATATCCGTAAAGCGCTGCTGGAATATGATGATGTTGCCAACGATCAGCGTACAGTGATTTACGGTCAGCGTAATGAGCTGATGGCGGTTGATGATATCTCTGAAA
>JAGSHA010000245.1 GCA_023954795.1 Oceanospirillaceae bacterium
AAGCCCTTCTGCAAGCTGCGTCATACGAATAACTAAAACAAAAAATGAGCGGTAGGCGGATGACAGTATTTTTTCAGCGTTTTTCTCAGGGCGGCGACAGTTGGTCGGTGGCTGTGAAAGACACCATCGATGTGGCGGGCTGGCCAACCAAAGCGGGTTGCCGGGCGCTGGATGATGCGAAGCCTGCTGAACAGAATGCAGATGTTGTTCAAGCCGCACTGGATGCGGGTTGCCGTTTGGTCGGCAAAACCAATACCCACGAACTTGCTTATGGCATGACTGGCCTGAATGAGTGGGCGGGTACCCCGGTGAATCATCGTTACCCGGACCTGATACCAGGTGGTTCCTCCAGCGGTTCAGCTGTGGCTGTTGCCTCTGCACTGGCTGATTTTTCAATAGGGACGGATACCGGCGGGTCTATCCGTGTCCCGGCTGCGTGTTGTGGCGTATATGGCCTCAAGCCAACATTCGGTCGTATCAGTCGCTGTGGTGCGATGCCAACTGAAACATCACTGGATTGCGTAGGCCCGTTTGCAGATTCCAGCGAAATGCTGATCAACGCCATGAAGGTGCTTGATCCTGAGTTTTCCCCGTTAAGTGGCCTGAGTGAAATTCGACTGGGTATGGTGGCTGTTGATGCCGACCCACTGATTAAGGGGACAGTTGCGCGCTTTATTCAGCGTACCGAACTGACCACCAAAGAGGTTGAGCTGACCGGCATGCATGAAGCTTTTGTGGCCGGTATGAGTCTGATTAACGCGGAAACTTTTGCGGCCTGCGGCCATCTGCTGGCCACCGGAAAAGTGGGTGATGATGTTGCGCAGCGATTAGCAAAGGCCAAAGACACCTCTGCGGCTGACATTGCACAGGCTGAAGCTGTTCGCGCTCGATTTACCCGTGAGGTTGATCTGGCGCTCGAAACCGTCACCGCGCTGGTGATGCCTACGCTGCCATCTTTTCCGATGTCTCTGGCCGATGCACAGGCAGGCAAGACCGATCTGCAGATCTCGGCACTGGTACGACCGTTTAATCTTTCTGGCCATCCGGCCTTGACCATCCCTTTAGAAACCGAAGATCAGCGACCTGTTGGATTGCAGCTGGTGGGGCGTAAAGGGGATGACGAACTGCTATGTGAACTTGCTCGGATCATGAGCGCCTTTATTTCCCAATCCTAATAAGAACAGAGTGGAGCCTGAACAATGCCTTCCAACGTTTTAGATAAGTCCGCCTGGGGTGGTGCAGAGGAGTTTGATTCTCTGCTTGCGGATATCCGCAGCCGCCGTCAGGAATTCGAAGATCAGAAATATATCTCACAGGATATTATCGAGCGCTTTAAGCAGATCGGTGTTTACCGTTCGCTGGTACCTGAACGTTTTGGTGGCGATGCCAAGTCTCCGTCTGAATTTCTGCAAATGGTGGAAGCGATCTCCGCTGCAGACGGTTCTGCAGGTTGGGTTGCCAGCTTTGGTATGTACCCGATGTATCTGGCGTCCTTGCCGGTAGAAACCATCGAAAAGGTGTGGAAAGAAACCCCGGATGTGGTGTTTGCCGGTGGCATCTTCCCGCCACAGCCCGCTAAGCGGGTCGAAGGCGGATTTCAGGTCAAAGGCCGCTGGCAGTTTGGCAGCGGTTCAATGGGCGCAACGGTGTGTGGTGTGGGCATTATGCCGGATGACGGCGAATCCCTGCCGCGTATGGCCGTGATGCCGCGTGAAAAGCTGACCATCGAGAAGACCTGGAATGTCATTGGCATGGTGGGTACGGGCTCGCATGATCTGGTCGTTGATAACGTGGTGGTGCCGGAAGACTGGACCTTCACCCGCGGTGGTAAACCTAACCTGGATGATCCGTTCTTCAAATATCCCTCGCTGGCGTTTGCCGCTCAGGTGCTGTCCGTCACCACGCTGGGTCTGGCACGGGAAGCCATTGACGTTGTGCGGGGCATGGCGGCAGGGCGCAAGTCTGTCACCGGCGCACCGAACCTGGGCGAGCGTGAATACGTGCAGATTGAGATCGCTAAAGCCGAAGCCAAGCTACGTTCCTCCCGTGCATTTTTCTTTGAAGCCACGGATGACGCCTGGGATGTGATTGTCTCTGGTAACCAGCCAACACCGGATCAGGTCAGCATGATCCGCCTGGCCGCCACCAACCTGACCCATGAATGCGCAGAAGCGATCCGTATTGCATACGAAGTCTCCGGTATGACGGGTGCTTACAACGATCACCCGCTGTCCCGCATCCTGCGCGATTCACATATGTGTACCCAGCACGCCTTCATGGGGGCGATCACCTACAAAAATGCCGGAGCTATGTTGTTCGATCACAAACCCCTGCCGGGTTATCTGTGATCCGACCGTAGTCCTGACTGAATCTGACCAAGACACACAATAAATAAGAGTGAGAGTTATGAGCGAAAACACTACACACCGGGTTCTTTTCTGCATCGGCGTTAATCAGAACTTTATGGATGCACAGCAAAGCGAGATGGGCGATGTATGGCAGGCGTTCAGCGCCATGATGAAAGGCATTGCCGAACTGCCGGATGTGAACGTGCTGGGCATCATGGATGACGACCGCATTCAGGTCGGACCGTCTACCTCTTCCCCCTGGACCGCTTACATCATGGCCGACGTGCCGGATCTGGAAACCGTGATTGCAGCTTGTGATTTCTTCCGCAGCACGCCGGTCGGTGATGGCACTTACAAGCTGTGGAAGTACTGCAAGGTTGAGGCCCGTATCGGCCGCGAACTCGTTGTTCCTGCTTGATTTCTGGCCTGATAACTGGATCGGAGTTGAACTGATGGCTACCCGCGAAACTGTTGCTTCACTGTCGAAACGCTTGCAGGCCTTCGAGGATGAAAAAGCGATTCGTACCTGTATGAACCAGTACATGTACCTCTGCGACATCCTGGATGTGGGTTTCCCTCTGGATGATCTGATGGTGCTGTTCACTGAAGACGCTGTGTGGGAAGGCCGTGGTCGCCGCTATGGCAAAACCTTCGGTCAGCATCAAGGCAAGGATGCGATCCGCGCCATGTTCGCTAAATACACTCAGCCGCCCGCGCACTTCGACACCAACGTGCACTTCCTGACCAGTGAGCTGATCGATGTGCAAGACGGTGAAGCCACGGGTAGCTGGGTGCTGCTGCAGACTTCCACGTTTAGCAGTGGCAAGTCGCAGCTGAGCAGTGCCCGTTTGAGTGTGAAGTTTCGCTGTGATGACGGTATCTGGCGTATGAGCCACTTTCAAACCGAAAGCCTATTTAACCGGCCGGTGACGACACCCTGGGATCAGCCCGCTGATCTGCCTGTACCTGAGTGATGCAGCCTATCCCGGCCGTTGTGAATTGAAACAAATAATAAGAATGGGGAACCCCATGACCGACATGATTGACGTAAAACCCGTAGTTGCAGACTACGAGAGCCTGATTAAACCAGACCAGGTTCACACCTCCCTTTACTCCCATCCGGAGATCTTCGAGGAAGAGCTGGACAAGATTTTTAACAACACCTGGGTTTGGGTAGGTCACGAAAGCGAAGTGCCGGATGTTGGCTCTTACAAAACCGCGATGATTGGTCGCCACTCGGTGATCGTCAGCCGTGATCGTAAGAAAAATATCCATGTATTGCTGAACCGCTGCCGTCACCGTGCAGCGACTGTCTGTGAAGGCAAAAAAGGCAAGACCAAAAGCTTCATGTGCCCATACCACGGCTGGGGTTACTCACTGGACGGTGCGCTGCGTGCAGTACCTAAACCAGAAGAGTACGAAGGTGTCTTCGAGAAGTCTGAATTGCCACTGGTGAGCCTGCGTTTTGAAACCTATCAGGGCCTGATCTTTGCAACCTTCAAAGAAGATCTGGAACCGCTGGAAGATTTCCTCGGTGGTGCAAAGAAATGGATCGATCTGTTCATTAAGCAAGGTGGTGGTTATCCACTGAAAGTGCTGGGCGATCACCGTTTCCGTTTTCCGGGTAACTGGAAGATCCAGCTGGAAAACACCACGGATGCGTACCACTTCCCGATTGTTCATAAGTCGTTTGTTTCCTCCGTGGATGACCAGACCGCTGAAGTGTTCGATTTCCTCGACGGTGAAGGTCACGTGGAAGATCTGGGTAACGGTCACAGTGTGATGGTGATGATTCCTGAGTTGGTGGATCTGGACAACGATCTGGAAGCCGCGATTCCTGAACGTTTTCAGGAGCTGGCGGATGAGCTGGCTGCAGAAGGGCATTCAGATCTGGAAGTCCGTCGTATGGTGCGTGCCGTTGGCGGTTCTGGTTTCAACCTGAACCTGTTCCCGAACGTTGCCTGCTCCATGGCGTTCTTCCGTACCTTGGTGCCGATCTCCGTCAACGAGACTGAAATTCATCACGTGGCACTGGGTGGCGAAGGTGCGCCGAGTGGCTTCAACCAGATGCGTATGCGCTTGCATGAGCATTTTCAGGGACCGATGGGCTTTGGTACGCCGGATGATGCGGAAGCATGGGAACGGGTACAGAAAGGCTCTCAGGCGGGCAGTGACGAGTGGATTCTGCTGAACCGTGGACAGTCGAAGCTGACAACCAGCCCGGACGGTAATGTATCCGGCGCGGTGTGCTCAGAAACCGGAATGCGCGCTGCTTACCAGCAGTGGAAAAAGATGATGACCGTCTGAACGACTGATAACGGAGAGACAGAACAATGACCGATTTGAATTTGCTGAATCAGGTGACGGCCTTCATCAACACCGAAGCCGACATGCTGGATTTTGATGAGTATCAGGCGTGGCTGAACCTGTGGACCGATAACGGCGTGTACGTCGTGCCGATCGATCCAAAGGAAACCGATTTCGCCAACACGCTGAATTTCGCCTATGACAAAGCCGACATGCGCAAACTGCGCGTGGCGCGACTGGAAAGTGGTGAAGCGGTATCCACCCAGACTACGGATAAGACGGTTCGTGCCATGTCTCGTTTCCGTATTCTGGACAGTAACGACACTCACGTGACTGTGCGTTGTGCGATGAACCTGAGCGAATGTCGTCACGGTAACCTGCGCAGCTATCCGGCTGATGTGACTTACACGCTGCTGAAAGCGGACAACGAATTCCGTATTGAGGAAAAAGTGATTCGCCTGCAGAACTCCGACGCGTATCTCAGCAGCATCGGCTACATCCTGTAAGGAGGTGATCATGAACCAGATTTCCAAGGGATCACACGCGGGGCAGGACTCAAAACAGGTTGCACTGGTCACCGGCGCTGCACAGGGGCTGGGCAAAGCGATTGCTCAGAGCCTGTTCAATGCGGGCTTTGCGGTGGTGATTAC
>JAGSHA010000312.1 GCA_023954795.1 Oceanospirillaceae bacterium
TAAGCGACGAGACATTTCACGAGAGAGGTTGAGTAGCAGTACACCGAAGTCATTCGGCAGGTTTTGCTGTAACTCACTAAAAAGGTGGCAGCTCACTTTTAACACAACGGTGGGTTTTGTCGCGGTGGCATCCCCTACCCGGCTATGCAAACCGACCATTGCTACAAAGCCGACTTCCGTACCAAACTCATAGTCACGGATATGGGTCTGCTTACGCTGACAGGGTTTGTGAAACCCAATACAGCCATCGAGTATGACGTAGAAGCAATCACCCGCGTCACCTATTCTGAACAACTCGTCACCCGGTTCCATCTGCAACAGATCACCCTTGTCTAAGAGGTAATGCAGTGCATCGTCTGTGAGTGCGCCGAATGTAGATGCATTTTTGAAGTAATCCAGACCATAACGTTCAAGCAGTTGTGCAGAGGTAATCTGTGCGGTCATTCGGATAGGTTCCTGTATGAACTCAGGTGTCTACCTGTAGCGTAGCAAATCAGTGTGCTGATAAGGGATTACACCAAGGTGGTAGAGATCCATCAGATGAATAGCGCTGAATGAGATGCACCCTAAGGATATTCAGAGACGACGGGGATAGGGACTAGAAACGAAACGGGTACCGACAAACAAAGCCGGTACCCGATCAGGTTGAAACGTGATTAGAACGTCAGCAACCAGGTACTCAATGACGGTATGAGCGCAACCAACACCCATGTCGCCATCAATGCATAGAGATACGGTAACGTCGATTTCACCAATCTGAGATACGGTATCCCGGTCATACTACTCGCGACATACAGGTTCAAACCGTATGGCGGCGTGATGAAACCAATTGCATCACCAATCAGGAACAACACCGCGAAGTGGATCGGATCAACACCGATACTCGCCGCAATTGGTGCCAGAATCGGCGCCAGGATGATGGTATTCGGCAAGCTTTCCAGCACGGTACCCGCCAGCAATACCAGCAACAGACATGCGAACAGAATTGGGTAGTACCCCCCCAACATGCTGATCACTTCGGTGATGAACTCTTTTGCACCCAGCAGTGACAGTACCTGCTGCATAACAACAGATACCGCGATCAACGGTGCGAGCATGCCGGTAATCTGACCAGAGCGCATCAGAATGGTAGGCAGTGCCTTGAGCTTGATTTCCCGAGTGACAAAAACACCTGCGATCAAACAGAAACCAGTGGTAATACCTGCGGCTTCGGTCGGAGAGAATGCACCGGTATAAATACCCCAGAGTACGATACCAATGGCCAGAAAGCCCAACCATGCGCGCATACCCATCTTGGCTGCACGTTTGGCTTCAAACTTCTGCAATACACCCCAACCGTTCTTGCGACAGATGAAGTAACACACCAGCTGCATCGCCACGACCATCATAATGCCCGGAATTAAACCCGCCATAAACAGATCGCCGATTGGCAGGTTCATCATGAAGCCGTAAACGATAAAGATAATACTCGGTGGAATGATGATACCCACGGTACCACCCGCTGCGATGGTCGCCGCAGCAAATTTCTCTTCGTATTTACCCTTCGTCATTTCCGGGTGCATGATGCCACCGATGGTCGCAGTCGTAGCGGAGTTAGAACCGGAGATCGCTGCAAACAAGCCACACGCGCCCAACGATGCCATACCCAAACCACCGTGCATCCAGCCCAGACAGGAGTATGCAAAGTCAGAAAGTCGTTTCGCGATCCCGGCGGCGTTGATTAAGTCACCGGTGAGTATGAATAACGGTAATGCCAACAGGCCGTAGAAACTCAGGCCTTCGTATAGGGTCACACCCACGTTAGCCAGCGTAAAATCAATAACCAGACTGACGCCCACCACCCATAGTGAAATCACCAGAAAGATCGGTACGCCAAAAATAAACAGTCCAGTTACACCGAGGCTGATTAAGGTAATCAATAAACCATCCATCAATCTGCTCCTTAATCAAACAGCTGTGCTGAAGTCGTCAGTGGACGACCGGCGGAAAAGTTACGAATATCCTGTCGCAGATTCTGTACGACACGTGTTAGCAACAATGACCATGCAACAGGTGTCGCCATGTAGAACCACCACTGCATCACATCATCCGTCCCCTGCACGATGGCAAAGTTATCATAGGAGATGTAGACCTGTTGGATGGAGTAGTACACAACGACTGCACCCATAATGAACCAGCAAACCGCATCCAGCAGTAAGCAGGCGAACTGCGCTTTATACGACAATCGCTCCCGCACTTCGGTAAAGCGCAAATGGGATCGGCGCATCGTGTTGTAAGAGGCACCCATCCAGGTAAGCCAGAGAAACAGGTAGATTGGAATTGTGGTACTCCAAGGAGCCTGTTCATTGAAAAAGAACCGACGAATCACCTCGACAAAGATGATGCCTGCCATTGAGATATAGGATACGAGGATCACTGATTTCTCAAGGTTCTGTTCGACGGCGCGAAGCATCGACCCAATCGTCATTTTGCTCGCCTCCTGTTGATGTCGCGAAGTATCGCTCTTCCGACCTGTAGTTGAAGTCTGTACACCCGAATTCACGGTATCTCTCCACATTGTGGTTCAAAATTGCAGAGCTATCCCCTGATTCCACATATAGAAGAGCCAAAGAGAAGATCAATTTATTCTGCAAGGAAAGAGAGGCTGACCCTGCCGTTTTAACGCCAGAGCCAGCCGGGAGCGCTAGAAATTAACTCTTCCACCAGCGGCGGGGTTCAACGTTCTCCGCCAGGGTGTCACGAGGGATTTCACGTGCGATTTTGTGAATTGAGCTATAGGTGTCATGACCGCCAGACCACTTGTCCAGACGTTCACGCCACTTAGCCCAAGGTTCAGGATTGAACTCAGGAGCACAGATACGTTCGGCTTTCGCGCGCTCTGCATCAGACAGTGCAGCAACACGTACGTTGTGCTTATCGAACAGAGTACCCGGCAGTGACGGCACGGTTGCACCAACGGTGTTCACCAGAGCAGCTTCCTGAGCTGCCTGGATCTTCACCTGTGTCAGGTAAGCCGATTCCATGACCGCATCCTGCAGCTCACCGCTGAACGCGTCGAACTGACTTGCACTCATCATGGTCGCTTCAGTACCGCAGAAGAAACGCAGGTCAACAGACTGAGACACAACCGGTGACATGTTGGCATAACCAACGGCACCCGCCCATGTTTCTGCACCATCGATCAGGCCCTGCTTCAGGCCATCCAGTGTTTCAGACCATGCGATCGGTACCGGGTTAAGCTCCAGCAACTGCATCGCGATACGACCCAGCTGAGTACCGGTTACACGGTTTTTGGTGCCGCGTAGCTGGTCGATGCTGGTGATAAGCGGTTTATCCTGCCAACCCATACCCATCTGCAAGCCTCGCAGCTCACAGTGAGAGAAGAGGAACTGGAGACCGTGCTTGGTACGCAGCGGATCACGCAGCAGCTTCTGGCTGTCAGGGTGGTACAGGAAGTGGTACTGGGAAGCACGTGTTGGGAACATGTACGCATAGTCGAGTACGTTCAGGTACGGTGCACCGCCCGCAGAGTTCTGCGTGGATGCGGTGAACATATCAACAATGCCCTGCTGAGTTTTCTTAACGCAGTTCAGCTGACCGCAGATCTGGTTATCACCCACAAACTCAACACGAATCTCACCGTCAGTGCGATCTTCGATGTCATTCAGGAAATCGAGGCAACCGGCACGTTCAATCAACAAGTTCTTTTCGTTAAAACCTGAAGCACCGAACGTCAGGGTGTGTTTCGCCGGTTTTTTAAAGCGACGATTAGCATTGCTCTCTGCAGCTTGGGCAAGCTGAGGAAGAGAGAAGCTACCCAAAGCGGCAGCAGCCAATACTGTAGAACTCATTCCGTAGGTAGCAGCGACCCGAAAGAAATCACGACGAGAAACAGTTTCCTTTGTGTTCTCTTGGGAGGTGGTTACTTTCTTCATTTTAAGTACCCGTATTTATTTTTATTCAATGAGGGGTTCAAAGTTTTTCGGCCTCTAATTGACCATAGTCAAATTCAAGCCGCGTATTAAATAAAGCACACAAAATAACTTCATTCAAATATTTCTGATAAAAAAAGTATCGTTTTAACCTGTTTGTGTAATTTTTATAACAACCAATCCGAGCCTTGCCGATCATGAACTAACCACTGATCAGCTGAAACGCTTATATGGCGCGGGTTTCGTCAACATCTCCGTGTTAGATTCGGGCTACATGGATGTGGAGATTATTTTTACCCAAGTTCTGTGCGTTTACCCTCAGTGTTTATACGGATAAATGACATTTTCATTAAAAAACCGGATAA
>JAGSHA010000118.1 GCA_023954795.1 Oceanospirillaceae bacterium
ACCAGATACACCATACCCGCCGCCATAAACATCTCCAGTGGCGTGTAAGTGCGTGCAATGATCGTACGGGCCATACCCGTCAGATCCAGCAGCGTAATGGTCGACGCCAGCGCACTACCTTTCAGCATCAACACCATCTCGTTGCCATAAGCCGGCAGAGCGATGCCGAAAGCACGCGGCAGTACCACTCGGCGGATCATCAACGGACGGCTCATGCCCATCGCCTGTGCCGCTTCAAGCTCACCCTTAGGGATCGCCTGAATCGCGCCACGAAACAGCTCGGCACTGTAAGCCGCCGTGTTCAGGGTGAAGGCAATAATCGCACACCAGTACGGCTCTTTCAGAACAACCCAGAGCACGGACTCTTTCACCACCGCAAACTGCGATGCGCCGTAGTAGATCAGGAAGATCTGCACCAGCAACGGCGTGCCACGGAAAAAGAATATATAGCAAAATGGCAGGACACGAATCCAGAAGTTCTCGGATGAACGCGCCAGCGCCAGCGGAACCGCCAGCGACAATCCCATCAGGCCGGATACCAGCACCAGCTCAAGCGTGAGCCATGCACCGTCCAGCAGGCGGGGTAAATATTGCAGGATAACGCCCCATTCCCAAGTCATGTGCGTGCTCCTGCGCCAGCCGGATCAGCACGACGCTCCAACCACTGAGTGGTCAACGTCGCCAGCACGGTCAGCCCCAGATAAATACAAGCCGCCGCCATATAAAAAGTGAACGGCTCTTTGGTCGAGCCAGAGGCGACATACGCCTGTCGCATCAAATCGTTCAGACCCACCACCGATACCAGCGCAGTATCTTTCAGCAGCACCTGAAACAGGTTGCCCAAACCAGGAATTGCCAGACGCCAGAGCTGTGGCAGGATAACCCGGAAGAACGTCTGCAACGGACTCATGCCAAACGCATAAGCCGACTCCCACTGCCCTTTCGGAATGGCCAGCATCGCCATACGAAACACCTCGGTGGCATAAGCCCCAAAAGCGATCGACAGCGCGCCAACCCCGGCGATAAAGGGGCTGATTTCGATATATTCTTCGTAGCCGAAAAACCCCATAAACCACATCAGCAGCTGCGAGCCACCAAAGTAGAGGGTTAATACCAGCAACAGTTCAGGGATACCGCGCACAACCGTGGTATAGAACGTTGCCATGCCACGCAGGACACCAAATGGGGAAAGTTTAGCGGCAGCGCCCATCAGGCCAAACATCAGACCAACGACCAGACTGGCCAATGCCAGCTGTACCGTGACCCATGCGCCTGAAATCAGGAGGTGCCCAAATCCTTGCAGATCCATGTATTCAACCGGATAGTGGCGGGAACAGCAAAACCATCCCCGCAGTCAGATCAGTAGATGGAGAACGGGAAGTACTTCGCGTTGATCTTCTCGTAAGTGCCATTTTCAACGATCGCTTTTAGTGCATCGTTGATACGGGTGCGCCATTTGGAGCCTTTACGCAATGCGATGCCGATCTCATCGTTGATATCGATATCGTCGCCTTTAAACTCAAACGCGTTACCAGCGTCAGTGTTCAACCAATCGTACGCTGGGAATTTATCGGACAGCAGCAGATCCAGACGACCGGAGGTCAGATCCAGATAAGCGTTATCCTGAGTGTCATACAGTTTCACATCAACGATATCACCCAGCTTGTCTTCCAGATACTGGCCCGCGATAGTCGCACGCTGCGCACCGATGGTTTTACCTTTCAGAGCGGCTTCAGAGGTATCTGCTGCCTGACCTTTGCCTGCAACAAATGCCAAAACGTTGGAGTAGTAACGTTCGGTAAACTCAACAACACGCTGACGCTCAGGCGTGATAGACATAGAGGCGACGATAGCATCATATTTACGCGCACGCAGACCCGGAATAATACCGTCCCAGTCCTGAGCCACGATTTCGCAATCAGCCTTCATTTCTGCACACAGTGCACGCGCGATATCAACATCGAAACCTTCCAGCTCGCCTTGAGCGTTCACCATGTTGAACGGTGCATATGCACCTTCGGTTGCGATGCGCAGTTTATCACCGGCGATAGCCTGGGTTCCCATCACCAGGGAGCCTGCCATAAGCGCTACTGCGCCAATCAGCTTATGAAGTTTCATCTCTAGGTTCTCTCTATTGAGTTTATTGTTGTTTGATTTTTTACTGGTGGCTGGCCATGAAATCCTGCACACGGGCAGATTTTGGTGCGTCGAACAGCTGTTCCGCTGTACCGCTCTCCTCAACCTGTCCCTGATGCAGGAAAATCACTTGTGACGAGACATCACGGGCAAAACGCATCTCGTGCGTTACGATCAGCATCGTGCGCCCTTCTTCGGCCAGCTCACGCATAACACTCAGCACTTCATTGACCAGCTCGGGGTCCAGTGCGGATGTCGGTTCATCAAAGAGTAGCAGCTGAGGGTCCATCGCCAATGTACGAGCGATAGCAACACGCTGTTGCTGACCACCCGACAGATTACCCGGATAAGCATCTTGCTTGTCCAGCAGGCCGACTTTGCGCAGCAATTCCTGAGCACGCACAACGGCTTGGTCTTTAGGCTGTTTCAGCACCTGAACCGGCGCTTCGATGATGTTTTGCAGGATGGTTTTATGCGGCCACAGATTGAACTGCTGAAACACAAAGCCGATGCGGGAACGCATGTGTTCCAGCTGTTTGCGATTGGCAGCCACCAGCGCGCCGTCTTTGGCAGTTTTTAGGGCCAGCTCTTCTCCGCCAACGCGGATCTGTCCCTGATTTGGACGCTCAAGCATATTGATACAACGCAGGAGGGTACTCTTGCCCGAGCCACTGGAGCCCAGAATGGAGACAACGTCACCCTCGTTGGCGGTCAGAGATACCCCTTTCAGGACCTCAATATCACCATACGATTTATGTATATCAACAAGCTCAAGTGCAGATTGCTGGTTGATCATATTCTGATTCCTAAGCCATGTTTAGCGCACGTGTTTGTACGTCTGTGGCGGTCAACTGCCGGGGGTCGCCCGCGCAGGATTAGAAACACTTATTTCGCATAAGAAATAAAAGAGATCAATTTTGCCGGATATTTACTAAAAGCGCAATTGGCGAACATTTATATACCACACGCCGAAAAAACAGGGTTTACCCGTATATAAAAGCCATTATTCAAGCAGAGAAAATATCTTTAAAAAACAAAGCATTAAAAAATAAAAATCAGTTCAGCTTATGATCTGAGACTAAAAATCGATCTAAAAACATTGAACCAGAAAAGTAAAGGTGTAACCATTCTCCCGTCCTACTGGCATTAAGTGTAGGACTGTAAGGGCAGGAAAGCCCTACCAAGGACAATACAAGCTTCATGGAATCGAAAAGGAACTCTTAATGAGAAGCTATGGATTAGTGAGCAAGAATGCTCTCGCCCTTTCGGCTGCCGCTCTCCTATGTGGTTGCCAAACATTAGAAACTAAAAACAACACTCCCGACTTTGAGAATCAGTTCTCTCAAGGCAGCTATCAAGCCGCAGCGGAAACAGCACTTTCCGCAGGAAAAATTGATCAAGATGGGAGTTCCAATAGCTTGCTTTGGTCCCTTCAGGCAGGCGCATCGCTCTCTGCAAACGGCGACTTTAAACATAGCAACACCGTATTTGACGGTGCCGAAACGCTTATGAAAAAGGAGGACACTGAAAATATCGCCAAAAAAGGCTTTGAGAAAGCTACCGCCGTTCTGCTCAATAACAGCTTCAATGCTTATAGTCCGGCCGTTTATGACGGAGTCATGGTCAATACATACAAAGCCCGCAACTGCATTTTGCTTAACGATATGCAGGATGCACGCATTGAATTTAACCGTGCAGCAGATCGCCAAAGACGTGCAGAGGAGCATTTCAAAGAGAAAATCAAAGAGCAGGAAGAGAAGCTAGCAAAACAAAAGTTGGACAACAAATCTCAGAACCGGCAGCAGACCAAATCAGCTAGCGCCCGAATGGGTTTGAATTACGACAAGAGCGTTACTGAATCACAGAAGACCATCTACGAATCTTACCCTGAACTGGAAAGCTGGAAGGTATATCCCGATTTCGTAAACCCCTATACAGATTACCTTCACGGACTGTATTTCCTTCTCGGGAGCCAAGATAAGAGCGATTTAGGAAAATCACGTGAATCACTGCGACGCGTTGCGGGTATGGTACCCAAAAATAAAGCGGTCGCCACCGACCTCAAAGTCGCAAACAACTTACGAAAAGGTAATTGGAGAAAACACAAACTAAACCCAGCCGTATGGGTTATTTTTGAGAATGGACAAGCGCCTGTAGTGAAAGAGAATTTAATCCCATTACCTCTCTTTCTAATCAACGATAAAATCGACTACGCTCAAATTGCGCTACCGAAGCTCGAACCCCGTCATCGCGCCTACTCCTTTATCGATATCTATAACGGCAAGAAAAAGCTTGGACGCACCGAACATCTCGCAAGCATAGATCGCGTTGTTCAAACCGAGTTTAAAAAGGAACTCCCCTACAAAGTCACAGAAGCCGTCATAAGTACGATGACGAAAGCTTTAATCCAGTACAAAGTACAGGAGAAAGCTGGAGTATTTGGCAGCATCGCCAGCATCGCATATCAAGCGGCAACAACGCACGCTGATACTCGCAGCTGGACATCACTACCCAAGGAAATTCAGGTGGCCCGTTTACGTAAGCCGAAGAACGGCACACTGGAACTCAGAGCACCAGAGCTGAGCACCCCTATTGCAATACAACTACCCGAAACCCGCTTCTCCGTTGTCTTCGTTAAGGCAACCTCCGCTACCGGAGCTCCGGTATTTAACGTAGTTGGTTTCGACGCCTAATTCACCTACATGGACGTAAATATGGATCTATACCGAACAGGCCTCACGCTTGTGCTGGCTTCGTCTTTACTCGGCTGCCAGACACAGTCCACCAAACAAGCTCAACACGGCAATGTTGAACTTGGCACCCATGCCAGCCGATACATACAGATAACGAACGAACGCGCAGGGTTTTCCACCTCAAATTTACTGCGGGCTGGCGCAAACGGTATTAATACCAGTAGCCAACAACAGCAGCTGCGATTCCGTTTTATCTGGCTAGATAGCAATGGATTTGAAATATCAGGTCTGCCCTCTCGCTGGCAGTACACCACACTCCCGCCAAACGAACCCTTCTCTCTGGAAATGATCGCCTCCAGCCCATCCGCCACTGATTACCGTATCCGTATTTACGATCACAACGGTACGAAAAATAATGACTCACAAGGAATTGAGCAATAATGAACACCAAAATTAAAAACATCCTTAAAGTAACCGGTTTGTCTGTTCTCGTGACACTCACCACCGCCTGTGCTCCGCAAACACAACTGCTAAAACCAGGCGTCAATGAAGTACCAACCACAACAGGACTTACCAACACTGACTTTGAACAGGCCGCAAGTGATGCGGTTCAATCGATGCTGGTTTCCGGATCAGTTGATCGCGCTGATGGCAAAAAGAATATTTTGGTTATTTCTTCTATTTTGAATGACACAATGCAGCGCATCGATACAGATCAGTTGGTGAAGAAAATCCGTGTTGAGTTGCTTCGAAGCGGCAAGGTAAAGACCACTACTGCAATTGGCTTAAATGGCGCTGAAGATGCCATGAATAATAAATATGCCCAGCTCGCTCAATCCCGCAAAGTGAACCAGTCAACCGTCGTCAAACAACGCTTTACCGCACCAAATTTAAGCCTTTCAGGCAAGATCATTCAACGTAATAACCGCCTCGAATCCGATAATCAGCTGATTGAATACTATTTCCATCTGACATTGACCGATCTAAGTGATGGTCTGGCAATCTGGGAGGGTGAAACCCCTATCCGAAAAGTAACCGGCTCTAAAACCGTTTCTTGGTAAGGTGACCGACAATGAATCTGACGAAAAAACAAACCCTGTCACTCGTTATCTCGTCTCTGCTAACCGCAAATATTGCCGTAGCACAGCCAACACCTACGGTAGAATCTTCCGCCGAGGTATCTGTTGCTCTAACCGATGCAGATCAACAAACCGCTGCGGATATCGCTTTGGCTTCACAGCCAAGTATGGAAGATCCCGGCCTGAAAATTGAAGCCCTGATAGAGCAGTTTGAATCACAAGGCGTCGGCAGTAAGTTCCGCGCGCGTGCTGATCGAGGTGAGCTGTACTATACAACCGCGATAGCAACCGTAATGGTTAAACCCGAGCATCGAGACTGGGGTAACTTCCGGGTCATGGCGTATAAAGAGGCCTTACTAAAAGCACAGGCAAAGTATGTAGAATCGCTGGGAGTTTCGATCAAATCTGAAGCCGTACAAAAGCTCTTTGATGATCAATCCCAAATGCCGGAATTTACAGCTGAAGAACTACGCAGCAGCAGTAAAATGATGGAAATTCTCAACAAAGCAGTGGCCTATGCGGGGGGGGTACTGGATCAAAAGCTAGAAGAGCTTGGAATTGATCCTTCAGAGTTTAATGCGGCCCCTCCAGAAAAACGTGCACTATTGTTTGAAAGGTCTGTCTCAGAACGCACGATCGCTAAGGCTCGCCAAAGCATCGCGGGGGTCATTCCGGTCAAAACATTCGAGGCATATGACGATCAAGGCAACCATGTCGTTGCTGTCGCTATTGTTGCCTCCAGTCGGTTCCGACAGTTTGTCGATGACATCATCAACAGCAAAGGCGATATTACAGCCAACGCTAAAAAAGCTTCGGCACTCAGCATCTCTGAGCAACTGCGCTCAAATAAGAGTGCGCTCCTTGATGAATTTGGTATTCGTCGACTTTACGATGAACAAGGTTACCCCGTTCTAGTCTCCTTCGGTCAATCGAGCAATCCTTATCGCGGAAGCGACTATCAAACGCTTGCTGATAACCGAGAACTGTCCTACGCAGCGGCAAAAGGGCAGTCTTACGCCAACCTTGCCTATCTATTCAAATCCAACGCCTCATCAACCAATATTACCTCTCAGAAAGCAAAGCGTTCTACTGTTGGCATCGCGAGTAAAGACGGAGACGGAGTCACCACAACCGAAGAAGGTTCGGTCAACTTCATCCGCGCAATTGATCGTGAAATCACGGCTAAAGGCAATGTGAACAATCTCACAGGTACTAAAGAGTTGTTTCGTTGGACGGCAAAACATCCCGTACACGGTCACGAAATCAACGGCGTCGTTTACATCTGGCATCCAAAACTGGAGCAAACTGCGCGCTCGCTGAAAAACTTTACCCCAGAGCGTACAACGGCGGTGAAGCAAACGCCCAAGCAGCCAACTAGTGTGACAGCCGGCACAAGCAGTAGCCCGGATCGTATGAGCGCCGACGACTTTTAACAGGAAGTAAGTACATGAATAGATGGATTCCCTTCCTTGGACTTCTTCTGCTGCTCAACTGTGGTCTAACTACGGCAGCCGAGCAGCAAGTCAACGTCACAGGGTACGGCGCTGATCAAAAAAGAGCTATTGCAGATGGTCTCGCTCAAGCGATACGTCAAGCGAAAGGCGTCTCTGTAAGCAGCGAAGAGATGCTCCACTCAATCGCCGCACGTGTCTCTACCAGTAATAATGAAGGAGATCGAAGTTCAGCCGTAACGGCAATTAATCAATCAGGCACGTTGTCGATGAAAACCCGTGGCATTGTATCTCGCTATGATGTCCATTCCGTTAGCATGCAGGATACGCACACGTATCAAGCAGAGATGACAGTTTACATCTCGAAATACAAAAAACCTGGCCTTGCACACGAATCCCGCCGCAAATTGGCAGTCATGCCTTTTCATTTGGACAGGCGGAGCTTTTCTCTATTAGGAGACAATACCGCGTCTTTTAAAGTGGAGGAGGAACTGCGCAATAAGCTGATTGATCAGTTTACCCAGTCCCGCCGGGTCGCCGTCCTGGATCGTGAGTTTGGTGATGAATTCGCTCAGGAAAAAGCATTATGGAATAGCACAGATGCCAATATTCAGGAGCGTGCAAAGCTGGGTAATGTGCTCGGTGTAGACTACCTTGTTGTGGGCCGGCTCACGAACGTGAACAGCCGGAAACATCAAAAAACTCTCGACCTTACCGGGGAAACACTCACAAGTTACTCTGGCACAGCTCAGCTTGATTATAAGATCATTCTCGCGGCAAGCCGTCAGGTGAAATGGTCGGATAGTATTCGAGTAAAGTTTTCTGACAAACAAATTCGCACCATGTTAAAGCAATATGGTTCGAGTCAGTCAGGTATCACGCAGCACCTCGCCCGTGAACTCGCTCAAAAAGCACTCTCAAATATCTATCCCATGCGTGTAGTTGCCGTTAAGGGTAAAACTATCGTGCTCAACCAGGGTGGTAAAACACTGCGTAAAGGTGAACTTCTGGATGTCTTCATGATAGGTGAAGAGATGTTTGACCCTTACACGAAAGAATCTCTGGGGAATCTCGAAGAACAAATTGCGAAGGTAAAGGTCATTCGTGTTAATGCCAAAACCACTTACGCAAAAGTGGTGGAAGGTGATGTAGAACTGGTTGAGAAAAACTCGATCGTTCGCCGTTAATATATCCTGAGTCACGCGGAGCCTCTGCTAAGAGGCTCCTTTTCTCTAAATCACATCAACGCGTAAAGTCATCCATCAGCCGGTCCTGCGCAGAGAAACGCTCCTCACCTTCTGCCGGGTGGTTCTGGGTATAACTCCCATCCGCATG
>JAGSHA010000221.1 GCA_023954795.1 Oceanospirillaceae bacterium
AAAGATAGCAGAGATTTGAGATTGCGCATTTCCATCGCTTCAGTCCAACGGGATGGATTCAGCAAAAGGTATCACGCCGATGGCATCATAGATGGCAGCCCGCTAGAATGGATTGATACGCGCCCGTAGCTCAGCTGGATAGAGTACCTGGCTACGAACCAGGCGGTCAGAGGTTCGAATCCTCTCGGGCGCGCCACTCCTCTTTTGAAATACTTCGCTCTAACACAGTCTCCTCCTGATACATTATTATCTTGTTCTAACGCTTTATATCCCCGCTTCTGTATTACCTCGTTCTAACACTTTATAATTCCGCTTCTGTTTTTTACCTCGTTGGGCATTACATCGATGAAGTTCATTGCGAAACTCTTTCCCGAAATTACCATCAAGAGCCGTCCTGTTCGTAAACGGATGATTCAGCGTCTGCAATCCAATCTGCATAACATTCTTAAGCGCTCCTGTGCTGATATTAAAGTTCAGGGTCACTGGGACAAGGTTGAAGTCTTCCTGTCAGGTGACGATGCTGAGATGCGTGAGTTGATTGTTGACGTGCTTCAGCGTACGCCGGGCGTGCAGTACTTTATTGAAGTGCAGGAATACCCTCTGGGTGACTTCGACAGCGTATTTCAGCTCACGCGTGAGGCTTATGCTGAGCGTATTAAGGGTAAGACCTTCAAAGTGCGTGTGAAGCGCGCCGGACAGCATGACTTTAAGTCTCCGGAGCTAGAGCGCTATGTCGGTGGCGGCCTGCGTGAGCATACTGAGGCGGCGGGCGTGGATGTTCATAATCCTGAGGTGTGGGTGGATCTTGAGATTAAGGACGACAAGCTCTATATCATCCGTGACACCTTTAAGGGGCTCGGTGGTTATCCACTGGGTAGCCAGCAAGAGGTTCTGTCTCTGATCTCCGGTGGTTTTGACTCGGTTGTTGCCAGCTATATGACGATGCGTCGTGGCTGTAAGACCCATTTCCTGTTTTTTAATCTGGGCGGTGCGGCACATGAGATCGGTGTTAAACAGATCGCGTTGTACTTGTGGCAGAAATACGGTTCCTCCGGACGCGTAAAGTTCGTCACCGTGCCGTTTGAGGAGGTCGTTGGTGAGATTTTGCAAAGTGTGCATCACTCGCACATGGGTGTCGTGCTCAAACGTATGATGATGCGTGCGGGTGAGCAGGTTGCCAATCGAATGAAGATCGATGCCCTTGTGACCGGTGAGAGCATTGCTCAGGTATCCAGTCAGACCCTGCCTAACTTGGCGTTGATCGATGCCTCCACTCAGAAATTGGTGGTGCGCCCTCTGGTGGTCATGGATAAGCAAGACATTATCGATGTGTCCAAACAGATTGGTACCTACGATTTGGCCAAGTGCATGCCTGAGTATTGCGGTGTGATCTCTGACCGTCCAACGACGCATGCCAAGATCGATCGCCTGGAAGAAGAAGAGTCTAATTTCGACGAAGAGGTTTTGGAAAAGGCGCTTCAATCCGCACAAGTGATCTCTATCGATGAGATTGTTGAGGATATTAATAGCCATGCAAAAGTGGAAGCGCTGAGTAAAGTGTCTGAGAATCAGGTGATTATTGATATTCGTGCACCGCATGAGCAAGAGAAGAAACCCCTGAATATGCCGGGCTGTGAAATCTTGGCCATCCCGTTTTATAGCTTGGGTGGAAAAGTTGATGGTCTGGAGTCTGAAAAAGAATACCTGTTGTACTGTGAGAAGGGTGTAATGAGTCAGATGCATGCCCAGCAGCTGCAGGATAGTGGATATCAGAACATCAAGGTGTTTCGCCCTGCTGTTCAGTAGTTGCGCGGTCTGGCGCTGAGTTGCCTCTTAGACGGTCGGAACAAAGATCAACATTTTTACAGAAAGTGTCGACAATACGCTGAAAAGTTGCGCACTTTTGTCTAAAATGGCGGCCGTTTGGTTGCCTGAAATCTGCATTTCAGGTTTAATTGTGATCCATTTGCAACCAGTTTATGCGCTGTCTATGGCGTCTGCCGGGTGATCCTTCGGCGGATTTTGCTGTAAGCAGTGTTGGGTTTCGTTATAGAAAGGAGCATCCATAGATGGAAAATATCGTCTCAGAAGGCATCAATTTGATGATCTTCGGTATGGGCTTCGTTGTCGTCTTTTTGACGCTGCTCGTATTTGCAACTACGGCTATGTCAAAGCTGGTCGCTAAGATTGCTCCCGAGCAACCTAAGCCAAAGCCAGTTAAGGCAAAAGCAGCTCCGGCTGCCGCTGCTGGTAACAATGATGAGCTGATCGCAGTGATGACCGCTGCGGTACACAAATACCGTTCAAACTAATAAGAACGGCTTAATAAAGAATAACCTGCATTAATCGACAGAAGGCCATTACCCATGTCCGACGCAAAGAAACCTCTCGGCATTACTGATGTAGTACTACGTGACGCACACCAGTCTCTGTTTGCTACTCGTATGCGAGTTGAAGACATGCTTCCGATTGCGGAAAAGCTGGATAAAGTAGGCTACTGGTCCCTAGAAAGCTGGGGCGGTGCTACTTTTGACTCTTGCATCCGTTTTATCGGTGAAGACCCGTGGGAGCGCATTCGTCTGCTGAAACAGGCGATGCCAAACACCAAACAGCAAATGTTGCTGCGCGGTCAAAACCTGCTGGGTTACCGTCATTACGCTGATGATGTTGTAAACAAGTTCGTAGAACGAGCTGCAACAAACGGCGTGGACGTATTCCGCATCTTCGACGCAATGAACGATCCGCGTAACCTGGAAACTGCTATTAAAGCCGTTAAGGGAACCGGTAAACACGCTCAGGGCACCATCTCTTATACCAAGAGCTCTGTTCACACCAATGACACCTGGGTAGCGTACGCTAAAACCCTGGAAGACATGGGTGCTGACTCCATCGTAATCAAGGATATGTCAGGTATTCTGACGCCTTACGATGGCTTTGATCTGGTGTCCCGCCTGAAAGCGCAGACCGATCTGGAAGTGCAGTTGCACGCACACGCAACGTCTGGTTTGTCCGACATGACCATTCTGAAAGCGGTCGAAGCGGGCATTGACCGTGTAGACACCGCTATCTCCTCTATGTCTATGACATACGGTCACACGGCTACCGAATCTGTTGTGGCAGCGCTGGCTGGTACAGATCGCGACACAGGTCTGGATCTGCTTCAGTTGGAAGAGATCGCTGCTTACTTCCGTGAGGTACGTAAGAAATACGCTGGCTTCGAAGGTTCTCTGCGTGGTACCGACTCCCGTATTCTGGTTGCTCAGGTGCCGGGTGGCATGCTGACTAACATGGAAAACCAGCTGCGTGAACAGAATGCATCCGACAAGTTCGATGATGTACTGGCCGAGATTCCGCGCGTACGTGAAGACTTGGGTATGATTCCGCTGGTAACGCCAACGTCTCAGATCGTAGGTACCCAAGCGGTAATCAACGTCCTGATGGGCGAGCGCTACAAAACAATCTCTAAAGAAGTTCAGGGAATTCTGAAAGGCGAATACGGTTCTGCTCCTGCGCCTTACGATGCTGAGCTGCAGGCACGTGTACTGGATGGCGGTGAAGCGATCACTTGTCGCCCTGCCGACCTGTTGGAATCAGAACTGGACAAACTGGTAGGTGAACTGAAAGGTCTGGCTTCCGAGAAAGGTATTAGCCTGACTACGGGTGAGAACGAAATTGATGACGTTCTGACCTATGCTCTGTTCCCGCAGGTTGGTCTGAAATTCCTTGAAAACCGCGGTAATCCTGACGCATTTGAACCGGCACCGACACTAGAGGACGCACAAGCAATGGCTGCACCGAAGAAATCCGGCCCAGAAGTTTACACTATCACTGTTAACGGTCAGAACTACGTAGTACAGGTAGCAGAAGGCGGTGATATCACTGCTGTCGCTCCGGCTGCTGCACCTGCTGCCGCGGCTCCAGCTGCAGCACCAGCAGGCAATGCAGAAGAAGTACCTGCACCGCTGGCAGGTAACATCTGGAAGGTCGAAGTGGCTGCTGGTCAGGCAGTTCAGGAAGGTGACGTTCTGGTTATTCTGGAAGCGATGAAGATGGAAACTGAAGTACGTGCCGCTCGCGCGGGTACCGTAGCTTCTGTTGACGTTAAAGAAGGCGATGCCGTACAGGTTGGCGATAGCCTGCTGTCTCTGGCGTAAGGTATTCCTCAATGGAAAAACTAATCGAACTGTTTCTTGCCTCTGGTGCCTATAACATCACTGGCGGTCAGGTCGTAATGATTTTTGTTGGTCTATTGCTTCTGTATTTAGCCATCAAAAAGAATTTCGAACCGCTGCTGTTGGTGCCGATTGGTTTCGGCGGCATTATGGCAAACATTCCGGAAGCGGGCCTGGCTTACTCTGCAGTAGAGAATGCCGTGCACTTCGCTGTACCGGAAGTTATGAATGCAATGTCAGCTGCGCTGAATATTGCCAGCACGGATCCTCACGACCTTCTGCATGCTTATCACAGCTCCTCTGCTGCTGAGCATCAGGCTGCGATCAATGCCGCTCTTGATGGTGGTTATGCCAACGGTATGTTGTATAACTTCTATAGCGTGGCGATTGGCTCGACAGCTGCACCTTTGTTGATTTTCATGGGTGTAGGGGCGATGACCGACTTTGGTCCGCTACTGGCGAACCCGCGTACCCTGTTCCTGGGTGCTGCGGCTCAGTTTGGTATCTTTGCTACCGTGTTGGGTGCTGTAGGTCTGTCCGCTATGGGCATTATGGACTTCAATATTCAGGAAGCGGCGGCAATTGGTATCATTGGTGGTGCTGACGGCCCGACTGCGATCTATGTGACCAGCTTGCTGGCACCTCACCTGCTGGGTGCAATCGCTGTAGCGGCATACTCTTACATGGCTCTTGTGCCGTTGATTCAGCCGCCAATTATGCGTGCGCTGACGACAGACGCTGAGCGTAAGATTATGATGCATCAGCTGCGTCACGTATCTAAGCTGGAGAAGATCCTGTTCCCAATCGTGCTGCTGATTCTGGTTGCTCTGTTGCTGCCGGATGCTGCGCCACTGCTGGGTATGTTCTGCTTTGGTAACCTGATGCGTGAGTGTGGTGTAGTCGATCGTCTGAGTGATACTGCTCAGAACGCGCTGATCAACATCGTAACCATCTTCCTGGGGCTGTCCGTTGGCTCTAAGCTGTCAGCAGATAAGTTCCTGGATCTTCAGACTCTGGGTATCATGTCTCTGGGTATCGTTGCATTCTGTATCGGTACTGCCTGTGGCGTAATCATGGCGAAGCTGATGAACAAGATGATGGGTGGCAACGCTATCAATCCTCTGATCGGTTCAGCGGGTGTATCAGCGGTACCAATGGCAGCACGTGTATCCAACAAGATTGGTCTTGAGTATAACGCTCAGAACTTCCTGTTGATGCATGCTATGGGTCCAAACGTTGCGGGTGTAATCGGTTCCGCGATTGCAGCCGGTGTAATGATCAAGTTCGTAAGCTGATCATTAACATCTGAAAACAAAAAAGCTGCCCTCGGGCAGCTTTTTTTGTGTCTGAATGGATGCCAAATGATGTTGAAAGAGGCTCCGTTATCTAATCACCGGGTTTAATGTCCGGCGAGTACTTCCATATGCGCCTGTACACTGAATGCGAGCGAGACTGGGTTGTAGCCACCCTCCAGCATTGAGACGATACGGTTTTCAGAGTACGTTCGGGCACTGTCTGTGAGCATGCTGGTAACCCAGCGATAGTCTTCTTCATCCAGCTTGATGTCTGCCATTGGGTCTTCGTGATGGGCATCGAAGCCAGCCGAG
>JAGSHA010000004.1 GCA_023954795.1 Oceanospirillaceae bacterium
GCATCCCGTCATCTTGGCGTAGGCGCAGAGATTGCCGCCACACTCGCCGAAAAGGCACTGATGGATCTACAAGCACCGCCTGTGCGTATCACGGGATATGACACGGTGATGCCCTACTTCCGTTTGGAAAACCATTTTATGCCCAACACCGCCGACATTATGGATGCGGTCAGACAGACACTGGAGTTCGTATGAAATACTTCAAACTGCCGGACCTGGGGGAAGGACTGCCCGAGGCCGAAATAGTGGAATGGCATATCAAGGAAGGCGATGAGGTAAAAGTTGATCAGATAATGGTATCGGTTGAAACCGCGAAAGCCATTGTCGAAGTCCCTTCTCCCCAAGATGGAATTATCGCTCACCTATTTGGTGCAGCGGGAGACACCATCCATACCGGCGAACCTCTGATCGAATATATCAGTGAGGAGGATGACGATACCGGGACAGTGGTCGGAGAAATTCCGGATGCCGACGGTAATGAATCCGGAGACGACTTTATTATCGGCGCGGCGCCCAGTACCCGCACCCACCAGACAACGCGGGCAACCCCTGCGGTAAGGGCTCTGGCACGAAGACTGAATGTCGATCTGAATGGTCTGCAAGGCAATGGCCGCAATGGCGCAGTCACACCAGAGGATGTGGAACAAGCTGCCAACATGAACAAAGCACACGGCCATGCAAAACCCTTACGCGGGGTGCGTAAGCAGATGGCGAAAACAATGGCGCTGGCTCACGCGGAAGTGGTCCCGGTGACCTTATGTGAAGATGTGGACATCCATAGCTGGCCCTCAGGTACCGATGTGACGATGCGATTAGTCAACGCCATTGCCGCTGGCTGCAAAGCTGAACCGTCAATCAATACCTGGTTCGATGGTGCGAACCTAAGCCGACGCCAGCATAGCAAGATTCATTTGGGTGTTGCCGTCGATACAGAGCAGGGACTTTTTGTACCTGTTTTAAGAGACATTGGGCGACGTAGTACCGAAGAACTGCGCAAAGGCCTGGATCAGATGCGAGCAGACGTAAAGGCTCGCACCATTCCTCCTAAAGAGCTTCAGGGGGCCACCATTACCCTAAGTAATTTTGGCACCATCGCCGGCCGTTATGCCTCACCAGTTGTCGTTCCCCCACAGGTCGCCATTCTCGGTGCGGGCGTTATCCGCGACCAAGCCGTCGCCGTTGATGGCGAAGTGGTCGTTCGCAGAGTGCTACCACTTTCGTTGACATTTGATCACCGGGCAGCCACTGGCGGAGAAGCCGCACGTTTTATGCGAGAAATCATTCGGGTTCTTGAACGAGATTTCTCTGAAGAATCAACTGGTTAAAAAACAAGCAGACTTATCGAAAAAATCACTGTCCAAACGTTATAGAAGCCATCGACCCCCTGAAATGTGAACTACACTAAAACACGAAACAAGCAGAGAGTACGAAATGATGAGCCCCTAAGCACTTGAATTTAAAGGATCTCACGAGGAAGGTGACCACAATGAGTATTTTTGAGCATTATAGAGCCCGTTACGAGTCCACGAAGCAAGAAGAGATGTCTCTAAATGAATATCTCGCGCTGTGTAAAGAAGACCCGTCGGTATATGCCGATGCTGCTGAAAGGATGCTAGAAGCTATTGGAGAACCGGAGCTAGTTGATACAGCCTCCGACCCAAGACTTAGTCGCATCTTCTCAAATAAACTGATCAAACGTTACCCTGCGTTCAGCGAATTTTATGGAATGGAAGACGCTATTGAAAATATCGTCTCTTACTTCAAACATGCCGCCCAGGGATTGGAAGAACGTAAACAGATCCTTTACCTCCTTGGCCCGGTGGGCGGTGGTAAATCCTCATTGGCCGAACGTCTGAAGTTTTTGATGCAGCATGTGCCCTTTTATGCGATCAAAGACTCGCCTGTATTCGAATCGCCACTTGGTTTGTTCAATCCGGAAGAGGATGGCCAGATCCTGGAAGAAGAATACGGTATTCCTCAGCGATACCTGAAGGGTGTTATGTCACCTTGGGCAGTGAAACGCCTGCATGAGTTCGGTGGTGACCTGTCCAAATTCCGCGTCGTCAAACAGTACCCATCTATCCTCGATCAGATCGCTATCGCAAAAACTGAACCGGGTGATGAAAACAATCAGGATATTTCCAGCCTGGTGGGTAAAGTTGATATCCGAAAATTGGAAGAGTTCGCTCAGCACGACCCTGATGCCTATAGTTTCTCCGGTGCTCTTTGCCGTGCAAACCAAGGGATGATGGAGTTTGTAGAGATGTTTAAAGCACCGATTAAAGTGCTGCATCCGCTGCTGACCGCCACACAGGAAGGTAACTACAACAGTACCGAAGGCATGGGCGCGATCCCGTATAACGGTATTCTGCTGGCGCACTCAAACGAATCAGAGTGGCAAAGCTTTAAGAACAACAAAACGAATGAAGCCTTCATTGACCGTGTATACATTGTAAAAGTACCGTATTGCACCCGCGTCACCGAAGAGATCGAGATCTATGCCAAGCTGCTGGAGCATAGCTCACTGGCAGAATCACCCTGCGCGCCCGATACGCTCAATATGCTGGCGCAATTCTCCGTACTGTCCCGCGTTAAGTCACCTGAAAACTCCAGTGTTTTCTCAAAAATGCGGATCTATGACGGTGAGAACCTTAAAGACACCGATCCAAAAGCCAAGTCTTTGCAGGAATATAAAGATTCAGCAGGTGTTGATGAAGGGATGGATGGCCTATCGACCCGCTTCGCATTTAAGATCCTGTCTAAAGTATTCAACTTCGACTCTGCCGAAGTCGCTGCCAACCCCGTTCATCTGATGCATGTTCTGGAAAAAGAGATTGAACAGCAGCAGTTCCCGGCTGAAGTACATGAGCGCTACATCGGCTTCCTGAAAGAATTTGTCATGCCTAAGTACATCGAATTTTTGGGCAAAGAGATTCAGACCGCGTATCTGGAATCCTATTCTGAATACGGCCAGAACATCTTCGACCGCTACGTCACTTATGCCGATTTCTGGATTCAGGATCAGGAATACCGCGACCCTGAAACCGGGGACATCCTTGACCGCGTAGCGATCAGTGAAGAACTCGAAAAAATTGAAAAACCTGCTGGTATCAGTAATCCAAAAGATTTCCGCCATGAAATCGTGAACTTCGTTCTGCGCGCACGGGCCTCCAATCACGGCAAGAACCCGGCCTGGTCCAGCTACGAGAAAATGCGTACTGTGATTGAGAAGAAAATGTTCTCTAACACAGAAGATCTGCTTCCAGTGATCTCCTTTAACGCCAAAGCCTCCAGCGACGATCAGAAGAAGCACAGCGAATTTGTTAAACGCATGATTGAACGTGGATACACCGAGAAACAGGTTCGCCTGCTTTCTGAATGGTATATCCGGGTACGTAAGTCGCAGTAAGCGCTACATAGCACACTGCCCAGAGAGCCGGAGTGCTCTCTGGAGATTACGGAGCAATTAGCTAGTCGCTGTTTACGCACGCAGTAAGCGAGGCATCGGCCCTTCATGGGGATCGGAAGTATGAGCTATATCATCGACCGCCGCCAAAACGCGAAGAAAAAGAGCACGGTAAACCGTCAACGCTTCCTGAAACGCTATAAAAAGCACATCAAAGAAGCTGTTGAAGATGCGGTAAACAGTCGCTCGATCACTAATATTGATCAGGGTGGATCAGTCACTATTCCACGCCGAGACATCTCTGAACCAATATTTCATCATGGTCCTGGCGGCAAAACGAAGCGGGTATTTCCCGGCAATAAGGAGTTTATTGTCGGCGACGAATTTCAGCGTCCATCAGGCGGTGGCGGTGGCGGTGGTTCCGGAGACGGTAGCGCCAGCAATCAGGGTGAAGGGATGGACGACTTCACATTCCAGATCAGTCAGGAAGAGTTCCTCGACTTTATGTTCGATGGTCTCGAATTACCTTATCTGGTCAAAAAGCAGCTGAAGAACACGACCCAGTTTGAAACCCGCCGCGCAGGTTTTACCAATTCTGGCGCTCCTGAGAAAATCCATATTGTACGCTCTCTGCGTTCGGCTCAAGCACGCCGCGTCGCTCTCTCGGGAAAAGAACGTCGAGAGATCCGCGAGTTGGAACAAGAGATTGAAACGCTGAATTCACGGTTACCCGATACTGAAGCCGAACAACAGATTCTGTGCCTGCAGGAAAGAATCGAAGCACTGCAAGCACGCATCAAGCGTATTCCGTGGATCGACGACTTCGATATCAAATACAACAACACAATCAGAGTGCCGGTCCCATCCAGCAAAGCCGTGATGTTCTGCGTGATGGATGTTTCAGGCTCCATGACTCAGAGCATTAAGGACATTGCCAAACGCTTCTTTGTACTGCTGTATCTGTTCCTGAAACGTAACTACAAGCAGATAGAAGTGGTGTTTGTACGCCATCACACCCACGCAAAAGAAGTGGATGAGCAAGAGTTTTTCTACTCGCGTGAAACCGGCGGTACGATCGTCTCCAGCGCCCTGAAGCTGACCGGAGAAATTCTGGAAGAACGCTACCCTGCGGGCGACTGGAATATCTATGTAGCACAGGCATCTGACGGGGATAACTGGGATGGTGATTCCAATATCTGCGGGGACCTGCTGCAGAGTAAGATCTTACCTAATGTACAGTATTTCTCGTACGTGGAGATCACTACCGGTCCCCATCAAAACCTATGGGTGGAGTACGAGAAAGTACATTCAAGCTGGAATGACAGTTTTGCGATGCATCAGATAACGGATGCATCAGAAATTTATCCTGTCTTCCGCAAGCTGTTTGAGAAGAAGACGGAGGGGGCCGCATGAAGAAGGAACCTATTTCTACCGGCGCAGAGTGGACCTTTGAGCTGATTCAGCGGTATGACGCAGAAATTGCGCGTATCGCTGATAGCTATGGTCTGGACACTTATCCTAACCAGATTGAGATTATTACGTCAGAACAGATGATGGACGCGTATTCATCTGTGGGCATGCCTCTCAACTACAATCACTGGTCCTTTGGTAAGCAGTTTGTTGAGACCGAGCAGAACTACAAGCGCGGTCGCATGGGATTGGCGTATGAGATCGTCATCAACTCGGACCCTTGTATCTCCTACCTGATGGAAGAGAACACGATGACCATGCAGGCGTTGGTCATTGCCCATGCCTGCTACGGACACAACTCATTCTTTAAAGGTAACTACCTGTTCCGCACCTGGACAGATGCTACTGCAATTATCGATTACCTGCTGTTTGCCAAAAACTACATTCGTAAATGCGAAGAGCGTCACGGTGCTGCAGAAGTCGAAGAAATTCTGGATTCCTGTCACGCCTTGATGAATTACGGGGTCAACCGATATCAAAGACCCCAACCACTGACCGCAGCTGAGGAACGCGAGCGCCAGCAGGCCCGTGAAGAGTATATCCAGCGTCATGTAAATGAATTGTGGAATACGATTCCTCAAAAAGAAGAAAATGCCTCAAACAAAGAGATCCATTTTCCTGCAGAACCTGAAGAAAATATTCTGTACTTTGTGGAAAAAAATGCCCCGTTACTGGAATCCTGGCAACGTGAAATTATCCGTATCGTGCGCAAAGTTTCACAATACTTCTATCCCCAGAAACAAACTCAGGTGATGAACGAGGGTTGGGCCTGTTTTTGGCATTACACGTTACTGCATGGCCTCTATGACGAAGGACTGGTCAACGACGGGTTTATGATGGAGTTTCTGCATTCACACTCCAGTGTGGTGTATCAACCTCCGTTCGACAGTCCTCATTTTAGTGGTATCAACCCCTATACCCTTGGCTACAACATGATGAATGATATTCGTCGCATCTGTGAACATCCTACGGCAGAGGATCGCGACTGGTTCCCGGAGATCGCGGGCAGCGACTGGAACGAAACACTGCACGATGCCATGCGCAACTATAAGGATGAGAGCTTTATTCTGCAGTTTCTGTCACCGGCTTTGATCCGAGAACTGAAACTGTTCACCATCATGGACGACGCTGAAAGACCCACACTGGGAGTCTCCTCCATTCATGATGAGCTGGGGTATCAGCAGATCCGTGAAGATCTGGCTGCACAGTATAACCTGGGTAACAGGGAACCCAATATTCAGGTATACAACGTCAATGTGCGCGGAGACCGGGCACTGACCTTACGTCACTATGTACACAGCGGCCAGCCATTAGCAGACGACGGTGAAGAGGTTTTACGACACTTGCATCGACTATGGGGATTTGATGTACATCTGGAATCGGTCCTGCCTGACGGGACAGTAACCAGTGCAATGCATTGCCCTGTATTGCAAAAGGACATGATCGAACAGATGTAATCGTACCCTTCGCAACGCTATACTGCTGTCATTACAGCCGTATTATCAATGAAGGGTATCGTTATGGACTGTTTGTTCTGCAAAATTCTGAACAAGGAAATTCCGGCAGATGTCATCTATGAAGATGATCTGGTCATTGCATTCAATGACATTAATCCGCAGGCGCCAACGCATGCGTTGGTGATCCCGCGGAAACACATCGCCACCACCAATGACATAGCTGACGAAGATACTGCGCTGGTTGGCCATATGGTGCAAGTGGCGGGCAAGATTGCTAAAGAACAAGGGTTTGACGAAAGCGGCTATCGTACAGTGTTCAACTGCAACGACCATGGTGGGCAAACGGTCCACCATATCCACCTGCATCTGTTAGGTGGTAAGCCACTGGGCTGGCCACCGTATTTTGATGAAAACCTGAAAAAACCGCTGTCATAACGTCTGCTTTAGACCCACGACAGATATAAAAAACGGGCCTGATATAAAGGCCCGTTTTTGTTGGTCAGAGATCACTAATCAACACAGTCTTCACTTACCTATACTGTGCGGCCGTAATAAATTCCCCAAAGGTTTCACACCAGATTACCACGGTGGTGTAGTCGTCAGGGTTAATAGATTCGGGAAGGTTTACTACAAAGTTGTCGAAGGTTTTTATCTCCCCAACCTGAACAGAATACCGCTTTACCTGAAGGAACTGATCTTCCGTTTCGACGAATTCCGGTGCCAGATACAGCTTGTAATCCGGTCCGGGAGACACCTCTCCCATCAGCGACACCGCACCTTTGCTGACCGATACTGTTCCTTCCCCCCAATGCAGTAGATCACTGCCTGCCAGGTCACGTTTAAACTCTGCGTTATACAAAGACGTGGACGCGAGTTTTTCGACTTCGACCAAGGAAGGCCCTTGAGGTTCTGTCAGAATCGGCAACATATAGATACCAAGCGCAAAACCCAGAGCAATTGCTCCCAGATGGGTAATAATAAGAAAGATCCGCTTCATGATGCCCTCCATAATCGTGCCGGGGATGGCTCGATTGTCCCCTCACGGAACGTTATATAGATAGTGTAGGCAGAGATAGCGCCTTCGGGAACCCTATGACTCAGCGTGCCAATGCCATCCCACGGCGCTTATATATAACCCCTACAAAAATCCCACAAAAAAAGCAGCCATCAAGACTGCTTTTAGATTGTACTTTTCACTACCAATTAACCGCGATTCAGCAGTTCACGCAGATCAATGATCGCCGCATTCGCACGGGAGATATAATTGGCCATCACCAGAGAGTGGTTAGCAAACAAACCGAAACCACCACCGTTCAGGATCATTGGACTCCACACAGTATCTTGCGCAGCTTCAAGTTCACGAATAATCTGACGCAAACTTACACGCGCGTTCTTCTTATCCAGCGTCGGGCCAAAGTCAGTTTCGATGCCACGCAGGATGTGCAACAGCGCCCAGGTAGAACCACGCGCTTCATAGAACACATCGTCAATTTCCATCCAGGGTGTCTTCACTTCCTGCTCTGAAGCCGTTGCCGTCGACTGGGTCGCATCCGCTTCACCCGCCAGGTCCGTGTTCAGGCGTTTTTGCCCGACACTCGCACTCAGCCGTTGGGACAAACTACCCAGACGCGTCTGTACATCCGCGAGCCAGTTGTTCAGGTTGTCCGCACGTGCATAGAACTGCGCATCACTCTGACCACCATCAGCCAAGGCAACGAGATAGCTTTGCAGCGCTTCCAAGCCTTCTTTGTACTGAGATTCAGAAGACGGCAGTAGCCAACTGCTGCTATCGAAGTTGAACTGAGGCTCAGCGACCGTCAGTGCCGGATATTCAACCGACTGAGACTGAGAACGGCTGAAATCTTTACGCAGTGCCCGGCTCAGGTCTCGTACCTGTACCAGCGCACCAAACTCCCAGTTGCCGATATTATCCAGCCAAACACCCGGTGGCATGCGGTCGTTACCGATATAACCACCCGGTTTTTGCAACAGCGTATCCATCACACGATGCAGCGTATACACCGTGGTATAGCCTGTCGCACGTTTCACGCCACGCGCTTCAGCATCTTCCTGCGCACCAGCAACAGGGTCAAACTGTGCAGGGGTCATGCTCCAATACATGCCTACCGGTATCGACAGCACCAGATAGGCGCCCAGAGCCGCCAGAATCATGCGGACCAGTTTGCCACCCGGTGTGGCATCCCAAAGATCCACACACCAATCAATTAGTCGTCCCATCAGTCTTCCCTAAGTACTTGGTATGGAGCTGATTATGCCCGATCCACCGGCAACTGGACAGCACTCAACATTGACGCTCATCGGAAAAACATCAGACTAAAATGAAGAACAGAGACGAGAGACACAGAAGCGATGAATTTCAGATAGATTTAACCATCATTAACCAGTCTCCGTTATGTTTCAGACTTCCAAAACGGACAAAGGTCTCACGGGCGATCGGTTCAAAACCAAAGTTTTCTACCAGACGACAGGCTTCCGGATTCTCACTGGCAACTGCAATACTCAGTTGCTTGATCCCTAGCGTCTGAGACAGACGTTCCGCTGATTCAAGTAACTGCGTTGCTAATCCACGCCGGGTATACTCAGGGTTCACCGCCAACGCGGTAATATTCCAACTACCACGCACTTTGGCTTCCAGTTTGATGAGCGAACGGATAAACGGCAAGTATTCATCCAACATGACGGGCAGGTTGGTATCCAACAAATGACGTCCGGATATCAATGCAAGAACCTCGTGGCTATGCTCCTGCACAGCGGTGTTATGGTAGCTAAAAATACCATCATTTTTACTGATAAGACGTGCACCTGCCTGAAGAGGTGTTTCATCCCCCTTCATCAGATGCTCCCAGACACATTCCGACAATCCCTCTGATGACAAATTGGTTAAATACGCCAAAGCATCAGCATCGGTTGAACGAGCCGGCCTGATGTTCATGCCGATGACCCTCCCACTGCCCTTTATATACAGTAAGAATAGCCACAATTTTCAAGCTGTCATGCCCATCACCGAGCTATTCCGGAGAGCTGGTGTCGTATTTTTCCTGCATGTCACGAAAGACGTACCAATCCTGTTGTACACAGCGTGCATAGTGCGGTGCAACGGCTCTCAACAGCCGGACAAATGCTTTCTTCTCTGGTATCAGCTGATCACGCACAAACTCAACAAAAGAAGAGTCCGGTTCCTGCACACAGAATGAGCCCCTAGCGTGCTCTCGGCCTAACACCTCCCCCCAGATCGAGGCCATCACCAGATACTCATCCGCATCTAATTTGTGGGCAGGATAATCCTTCTTGAATGGAGAACGTTCTCGGACAGAATAAAGCTGCTCATGAATACTGAGCCACCCCAACCAACTGTCTGGATGTTCAGCGATTGCCCTATAAGCATCCGCATGTCGACGTCCTTCGTGGGTGAACGTCTCGCGATACCAGTGTCGCTCTGACCTTGGCATCACTGCCACAGAGGCGGGTTCACGCTGCTGTTTAATATCCAGTATCACATTTTCATCAGCAGAGCGGCCTTCCATGAGTACATAGTAACGGTGGTTACCCAGTGACCCCGTTCCTGCCTGTGTACGACGCGCAATATCCAATACCCGGGGGATCTCCTCCGGCACAGACATACGCGTCTGATGATAGCCGTCCACCGCAGATTTGATCGTCAGAAAGAGATCGTCATCCACGGTTTCCAGTTTCTCATGCTGATAGTCGAAGTGACGAAAATCTCCGGCGGTCCATTTGCCTAACATCTGTTGCCGGGTGTTTTTCTCATGCACTTTCTGCAGAAACTTACGAATCGGTTTTGGTGCAGTTTCCATACGAACAGCGGGGCACTCTGGTCCCGCATCGGCCACGGTTTGCAGATAAGCAGTGCCCAGCTTCTTAACGGCTTTATCCACCAGCTGATCATTGCAGAAATCGCGTTCCTGCAGATCCAACACCATACTCGCCGCCAGACGCCACAGATCAAACTGAAAGTCAGCCACTACCGCGTCATCGAAGTCATCCATTCCAAAATAGATACGGTTTTGGTGATCATGCAAGGCACCAAAATTGTAGATATGGGCATCGCCTTGCAGCCAGATCTGGCTTTCAGGGCGACCGCCAAACAGAGATATACGCCAATCACGTGAAACGTCGTGCCAGTACAAATGACTGCTGCCGCGAAAGAAGATAAACGGTGACTGCACCATCTTTTCAAACTTCAGAGCCAAGTCAGTTTCTGGAAGCCCTGCGTTAAAGCGCTCAATCTGCTCCCTTACCTGCACCGCCCGTGTATGGAGTACCTTCATCGAACCGTCCTTATCGTTTCACCGTGCCTGTTGCTTTCACACTGACAATAAAAAAGCCTGAATGCAACGCAAACAGGCTTTTCCAGAGACGCGAGAATCGAGCTAAGTCAGAGTTTAAATCTCTGTACCAGCACATTCAGCTCATGAATTTCACGACGAATCTCTTCGGTCGACTGAACAACACGTTGCGTGTCATCTTTGGTTTCCCCTGCGACGTTAGACACATTGACCAAACGCTGGTCAATGTCACCGGCCACTGCACTTTGCTCCTCAGCTGCCGTAGATATCATGGTATTCATAGAAGAGATCGTTTCTGTCGAGCCAATAATACCCTGCAGAGCGGCGGCCCCCGCCTGAGACAACTCATTGCTTTCAACGGCCAGCAGAGTACTTTTCTTCATCGCAGACACCGCAGTCTGTGACTGTGTCTGTAAACGCTCAACAATATCCTGAATCTGATGGGTTGATTGCTGAGTACGTTGCGCCAGCGTACGGACTTCATCTGCAACAACGGCAAACCCACGCCCCTGATCTCCCGCACGTGCCGCTTCGATCGCGGCGTTCAAAGCCAGTAAGTTGGTCTGTTCAGCAATATCATTAATCACCGAAGTAACCTGATCGACGGCCTGAGTTTCAGTTTCCAATTGCAGCAACATCTCTTCAGTATCTTTCAGCATCTGCAACATCTCGGTTGCTTGCTGCTCAGAGCGCTCCACGACCTCACCACCCTGATGAGCCTGCTTATCCGTTTCACCGGCTGCCCGCTCCGCTTCAATGGCGTTACTGGCAACCTCCTGAACCGTCGCAGACATCTCGGTCATCGCCGCCGCAATCTGCTCCAGATCATCGTATTGACGCCCTACACCCCGCTCGGTGTCGGCCGTTGCACTCACCACTCTATTCACATGTTGGTCAGTGTTCGAAGCTACCTGCTGGACTTTAGACATCAACTCACTGACGTGTTGCAGCATGTCGTTGTAACACTTAAAAAGCTTACCGATTTCATTATCTGCCCGGACAATATCAAAACGGTGGCTGAAATCACCGTCGCCCACCTGCTTCATACGACGTTCTAATCGCATGATATTATCCATCAACATGCGCAGGCCAAACATACGTCCCATGATCACCAGGAACAAAATCGCTACGACACAAACGAAGGAGATCATGAGCTGCATACGGGTGATGCTGCCCGACTCCTTAGTCATCATCACGACCGCTTTATTCATCTCCTTCAACACAACAGGAGATTGCTGATGAATTTGCCCCAGCGTCTCGGGTGTCGCGCTCTCAATGTGTTGCAACAGCATATGCTTGTAGGTCATCCACAAACCGTTAACCTTCTGTAATTGAGCAAGAATGTCCGGATTGGAGATCGGTTTCATATTCTGCGCGGAATCACCTGCAACAATCGCATTGTGAGAACGCTCAAACAGCGTGATGGTTTTTTCTAACACTGCCCGCTGTTCTATACCGGCTTCAACCAGCATCGCTTCTTTGGCAATTCGCTGACTAAGCATACGCTGTCGACCCGCCACGTTAATGGTGTTTGGATCAATTGCCATACTCATATAGAGCGAAACCCCTGACATAGCCGCTAGCAGGAAGATGATTGCATACGACAGGAGAAACTGTTGGTTCAACGTACGACAACCTAGACCACTCAGGATACTGTCGATGAGTTGGGCCATACCGTTTTTCATAGTGAAGATCTCCGATTACAACAAAACCCATCCAACACTGGCTGGTTCAAGGTTATTAGCTTAGTAGCAATACTGCTGAGTACCAATACTTATGTTATCTCGGCAGATATGCCGGAGAGTTAAGCGAAAGATGTATATCAACAAGTGTTAATGTTGCACTGCGTCATAATCATTTAATAGAATTTACCTAGCCTTGAGTCTCAAGACAGACAAAAGCGAAACGGGCAACACTACCGATTGTTCCCCTGAAACAAGGAAACTGAGCACGATGATTATTACAGAGAAGCCTCCCCTTCACGATCAGCTGGAGTTCTTCATCGAGCAGGCTATAAAAGCCCCTCCCATTCGCACTGCCGTTGCTCATCCTGTTGATCAAAACAGCCTGGTTGGCGCAGTAGAAGCCGCAGAACAAGGCTTGATCGAACCCATTCTGGTCGGTCCGGAAAGTAAAATAAAAGCCGCTGCCGAGGAAAACAACCTCGACATTACACCGTATGAAATCATCGACACGCCACACAGCCATGCTGCCGCTGAAGCCGCCTGTGATCTTATCCGTGTCGCGGATGCCAGCGCCTTGATGAAAGGCAATTTGGGTACAGCAGAACTTCTGAGTGCGGTTGTGCACAAAACAAAAGGAATTCGCACAGAGCGCCGTCTAAGCCACGTTTTTGTCTTTGATGTACCCAACTATCACAAACCTATTATCATTACTGATGCAGCGATCAATATTGCACCTGACCTGCTCACCAAACGTGATATCACCCAAAATGCGATCGATTTCTGTCACGCATTGGGTGTGGCAGTACCTAAAGTTGCCATTCTGTCTGCGGTCGAGAAAGTGAAGCCGAACATTCAGAGTACAATCGATGCGGCCGCGCTATGTAAAATGGCTGACCGCGAGCAGATTATCGGCGGCATTCTGGATGGTCCTCTGGCATTTGATAACGCCATTTCCCAACAGGCCGCGATTGATAAACATATCAAATCGGTGGTGTCTGGTGACGCCGATATTTTACTGGCACCGGATCTGGAATCGGCCAACATGATCGCCAAGCAGCTGGTCTATCTGGCTGATGCAAAAGCAGCGGGTATCGCACTGGGCGCCAGAGCCCCCATTATTCTGACCAGCCGCTCGGAAAAAACACTGGGACGCCTCGCGTCCTGCGCACTGGCATCTCACATGGTTCTACACCCGAACGGCCTATAAACAATGAAAACAGTACTTACCGTAAACGGTGGTTCATCCAGCCTCAAGTGCGCACTCTTTGCCCAACAGAAGGATGGCCTGAAATGCCGCTTCATCTTTAAGCTAAGCAATATTTTGGGGGACGCACGCTGTAAAATCAGCGATGCGGATGGCCAGTTAGTTGAAAAAGCACCGCTGGACCTCTCCACCGCCTTTCGAGACAACCGCCATCAGGCCGCGTTGCAGCACGTTTTGTCATGGATCGAGACACATGTCAGCAACAGCGAACTCATCGCATTTGGACACCGCGTAGTACATGGCGGCGAACAGTTCAGCAATCCGGTACGGGTGAACTCACAGTTATTGATGGCACTCGAACAATACGTTCCCCTTGCTCCCCTGCATCAGCCCTATAACCTTAAGTTGATTCGTGCCTGTCAGATTCTAGAGCCGTCACTGCCCCAAATCGCCTGCTTCGATACCATGTTCCATGTTGGACAACCGAAAATAGAGCGCAGTTACGCACTGCCACGTCGCTTTGCCGACGATGGGGTACATCGCTACGGGTTCCACGGGCTGTCTTATGAATATATCCAACGACAGCTGGAAAGCGCTAATACCGGCCAGCTGAACACCGTCGTGTGTCATCTCGGTGCTGGTGCCAGTATGTGCGCCGTAAAAGAGGGACAATCTATCGCATCGTCTATGGGTTTCACCGCCGTAGACGGCCTGCCCATGGGTAGCCGCTGCGGTAATATCGATCCTGGCGTGCTGATCTATCTGGCCCGTCACTATGATATGGATCTGGACGCGCTGGAGCAGCTCATCAATAAGGAGAGTGGGCTGCTGGGTGTGTCAGGTATCAGTGCGGACATGCTGGAGCTGCATCAAGCGGATCACCCCCATGCGGAAGAGGCGATTGAGATGTTTGCTTACCGCATCGCACTGGAACTGGGCCGTCTGAGCGCCACGTTAGAAGGCTTGCAGCAACTGGTATTCACTGGCGGCATAGGAGAGAACGATGCGAACCTTCGCCAACGTGTGCTGGACCGCAGTCGCTGGCTGGGGATTCAGGTCGATAGCGCTGCCAATGATCGCGGCGACGCGTTGATCAGTACCGACAACTCTGACGTGGCCGTCCGCGTTATTCCAACCAACGAGGAAGCCATGATCGCCACCCATGTTGAGGAAGCGCTCAACGGCTAAGGAATAAATCCTCTTCTGAGGCTGAAAGCTTCTGGACAGGTTTCTTAAATGGGGCTAATCGTTTAATGGTTAGCCCCATTTTATTTTGCGTATATATAAACCTTAATCAGTATTATCTGACACACTATAGAAGCCTCCGCACCCCTTAACACCCAATCTCAGCATACGCGGGTTAGCGGATGTTCATATTTCAGTGGCTGTAAGCACCTTGCATCAGAAGGAGAACAACATTGGTCAGATTACTCATGACTGTATTTCTGATACTCAGTGATATCAGCGTAGCTGGGGCGGGGAAACTCACCGATTACTGGAAATATGATGAGTACTACGAGTTTCATCCGATACAAAAACAAGCATCCAATGAGCTGATCGAAGCGGTCCGAAACGATGCGGTGCCGATCACAGAACAGACGAAGAAAATAAAAGTCGGCATCATCTACCCATCCTTTCAATACTCCGGTTATTGGCTGCGCAGCGTGACCTCATTTGAGCATCGCATGAAGGAGCTGGGTATCGAATATGAATTGAAGACCCGCTACACCAAACCCTATACCGAAGTATCCAAACAAGTGAAGCAGATTGAAGAGATGCTTGAATGGACGCCGGACTATCTGGTTTACACCCTCGACTCCGCCCGCCAAAAAGCGATGGTCGAACGCCTTATTCGTGGTACCAATATCAAATTAATTCTTCAGAACATCACGACCCCAATCAAGGACTGGGGTAACAAACAGCCATTTATGTATACGGGATTTGACCACACCGAAGGGGCTAAACGTTTAGCCAGTTACTTCAAGAATCGTATGCCTCTAGGCACGCCCTATGCAGTGCTCTTTCGCAACAAAGGGCTCGTCAGTGAGATGCGTGGGCTGACCTTTATCCAGGAAGTCGGCAACTACCACACACTGTTATCCAGCTACTATACCGATTCGACCCGCGCAGGCGGCTACAAAGCGACGCAACAGATTCTGGCAGACACGCCCAACGTTAAGTACATCTATGCCTGCGCTACAGACACGGCGATTGGCGCCCTTGACGCGCTCCAGGAAGCCGGACGTCCAGACATTATTATTAATGGCTGGGGCGGTGGATCTGAAGAGATTCAGGAGCTGGTCAATGGCAACCTTCAGGTTGTACTGATGCGGATGAATGACAGTAATGGCGTATCGATGGCAGAAGCCATAAAGCGTGACCTGGAAGGGAAAGCAGTGCCTCTGATCTTCTCGGGGGACTTCACCATACTGGATGACAGTATGTCTTTGGACGAGATAAAACGTATGGAAAACAAGGCCTTCAAATACTCTAACAAGGATATGTAAAAGGGCCCCTGCATGTACGCCAATTTACGTTTCAAAACAATCACATTCATGTTGCTACTGCTGGCAACCTGCACCTTCCTGATCGCTTTTCTGATCAATGCCTTCTATGACTCAAAAGAGATTATCGGTCGGCAAATTGACACGCATAACAGCGCCATGGCAATCCGTCTGGAAGCCGGACTGCGCAGCTATCTCGACGGTGTCGAGGAAAACTTCCTGACCATCCGTTCCAATGAAAGGATGGTCGAATCCTTTTACCACGGAGATCTGGACAACTTTCTCAACACCTTGTCGAACTGGGAAGAGGAGTTCGAAAAGGTGCGCTATGACTTTATCGCCGTATCCTTCCTAAACTCAGACAAGTGTTTTCTGTTCAGTGGCTATTTTACCAAGCTGCAGCATCTGTCCTGTACCGATCTGATCATTCGAAGTGGTGGCACGGATAGTTATGGTTGGCACACCATAAAGGTTAACGATACCACACTGGGGGTTTACTCCACCGCGCTGGACATCAGACGCTCAGGCAAGGTTATAGGTCAGCTGGTCGGAGGGATTAAACTCTCAGACAATCAATATCTGTTAGAAAAACTATCCTATTCCGATCAGAACGATCTCCATCAGATTAGTTTTCAGTTCGATAACACGAGCATCAGCACCTTAGTGTATCCCTCCAACCGCACCAAAACCTGGCTGGATAAATTTCTGGAGCAAGAAGAAAGCCCACCCGTCACCTCTCAAGGTGAAACCGCTTTAGGTCAGCAATTCACCATACAATTTCATCCCGATAATTATGCCAGCCAGGATCTGCGTACCCAGTTCTGGGAAACCATAATATTCGGCTGTGTCGTTGCGCTGCTCATTTCAATGTTGATCACCTTCACCCTTTCCCGCTCGGTTGATACACAGCTCCAGTCCTTGATTGTGTTCGCACGCAAAGCACACGCAGACCAGCGCACCACATGGCGTAAAACCAATATCACTGACTTTAACGATATTGGCGAAGAGATCGTTGAAATCATGAAAGACCTGAAACAAAAAGAGGAGTTACTCGAACACGCCAATAGTGAACTGACCGCGATTAACGAAGACAAGCGCCGCATTCTCCATCATCTCATCAAGTCACAGGAGCATGAACGTTCAAGGATTTCAAATGACCTGCATGATGATATGAGTCAGTTGCTCGCCGTCGTCCATATCAACTTGATCACACTCAAGGATCAATTGAGGAGTGATCCGACGTCAACTGACACGGTATCCAACTGTATCGACATCATTAATCTGATGTATGACAAGGTATACAGCCGTATCGAGTCATTGCGCCCATTTGAGATGAACAATTTTGGTCTGAGTGTCAGTATTCCCAAGATTCATGCGATTAAGCAGCTAGAAAAGCAGGACTATGGCATTTTAATGGAGTTTGAGCAGGAGAAAAAACTCAACGACGACATCAAGTCCAATCTTTATCGTATTGCACAAGAAGCTCTGACCAATATTATGAAGCATGCCGACGGCACCCTCGCCACGATCAAGCTTCAGGATGAAGCACAGGGCGTAAGACTGATAATAGAAGACGACGGTGTAGGATTACCTGTCACCGTAAAACCTGCTGCGGAAAGAGGAGGCTTTGGTCTGATGAGTATTCAGGAAAGAGCCGACTACATGAACGCCGAACTCAGTATAGGCCCGGGTACTGATAATGAAGGGGTCGCAATCAATATCTTTGTTCCTGCGGCATACGCCTATGCAGCAGGTAGGAAAGACGAAACGTCTTAAGTAACCTCGCGGTGCATTTGGTGTGGCCTTTCATGCTCCGCGAAAGATCGTTGGCAGTTAGAACCTATATCCACTGCCAATGTCCTTCTCAGCAGTGATATTTGGGTAGGACACAGACGGGGGGATGAGTACCCATCTGTATCCTCAATCACTAGCTGCGCTGTCTCACCGCTTCAAACAGACATACGCCAGTGGCAACCGATACATTCAAGCTGCTGACTTCGCCTGCCATCGGAATTTTCACCAGCTGATCACAATGCTCGCGCGTCAGGCGGCGCATACCTTTGCCTTCCGCCCCCATGATCAACGCCATCGGTCCGGTCAGGTTGGCATCATACACATTCAGATCAGTCTCACCGGCTGTGCCTGTGGTCCAGATACCTTGCTCCTGCAAGCTTTTCAGCGTACGCGCCAGGTTAGTCACCAGTACATAAGGCATGGCTTCAGCGGCCCCACAGGCGACTTTAGCCACGGTTGCATTCAACGGTGCTGATTTATCTTTCGGTGCAATAACTGCATGTACACCGGCCGCATCGGCTGTGCGCAGGCACGCCCCTAAATTATGTGGATCAGTCACGCCATCCAATACCAACAGGAATGCTGGCTCATCCAGATCAGCCAATAACTTATCCAGATACTTTTCGTTTTGCGCGCGGATCGGCTCGCATTCCACTATGACGCCCTGGTGAACCCCATTGCTGGTGAGTTCATCCAGTTCATGACGGCTCAGCCATTGCACGCGGATGCCTTGCTGCTGCGCCAGTTCCAACACTTGCTGGATGCGTTCGTCCTTACGGCCTTTTTGTGCTTTTAGTGCACGCACGCGCTTAGCATCACGCTGTAACGCAGTTTTAACCGCATGGATTCCGAACAGTATTTCGTTTTGCAAACTTATCGCTCCTGTACCCAGTCACCGGCCTGTTCTGCAACCAGATCAGCAAGCAAGGTAATAAAACCTGCGGAGGCGTTTAATGCCGGGATATAGGCATAGTCTTCACCACCCGCTTCGTTAAAGACATCACGATTTTCTATCGCAATCTCTTCCAGTGTTTCCAGACAATCTGCGGAAAATGCCGGGCAGGCCACCTGTATCTTTTTCACGCCCTGAACCGGCAGTTTCTCTAATGTCTTGTCAGTATAGGGTTGTAACCACTCTTTGGGTCCAAAACGGGACTGGAAGGTGGTCATCCACTCAGCGTCACCCAATCCCAAGGCAGCCGCCAGCAGCTCAGAGGTCTCATGGCACTGTCTCGGATACGGATCTCCCTTATCGGCGTATTCTTTAGGAATTCCGTGATATGAGAGCATCAGCTTGTCAGCGCCCCCCTTCTCATCACGATATTCCCGGATGCTGTCGGCCAGCGCCTGAATATAAGAAGGATGACTGTAATACGACTTCACAAGACGTATGTCCATCACTTCGCGCTGCGCCAACTGAAAACGAGCAACCTGATCGTATATCGGCGCAGTTGTTGTCGCAGAGTATTGCGGATACAGCGGCACAATTAATAGCTGTGTATAACCGTTCGCTGACAACTCGTGTAATAGCGGAGTCAATCCCGGCTGGCCGTAGGTCATCGCAGAATACACTTCTGGAGCATGCGTCTCGAAACGCGCCTGTAACACCAGCTTCAGCTCAGACACCTGCTGATTAAGGATCTTGCGCATCGGTGAATCATCTTCCCAGATGGACGCATAAGCTTTTGCCACCCGTTTCGGGCGTACCGTCAGGATGATCCCTTTCAGCACGGCCAGCCAAAGCAGGCGGCGTAAGCCTTTCCCTTCCACAACTCGCTGATCAGAAAGAAACTCATCCAGATAACGACGTACGGCACCGGCTTCTGCTTTGTCCGGGGTACCGAGGTTGGCCAGTATTACGGCTGTTTTCTGCTCTTTGCGCATGTTCTTGGCTGTCCTATCCATTCTGGGGGCTGATTATACGTGAAAAAGCGAGTTTCGGTGCATACGCACTTTCTTACATTGCCAGATTTTTCCTGACAGATTGCAGACATAAAAAAACCGCGCTGGAAAAGCGCGGTTTTTTTAGTCTTGGTGGTAAAAAGCGTTAGCTTAGTTACCCAGACCTTCGAATACTTTGTCGCGGATATCTTCGACAGAACCCACACCCGGCACGTACACATATGTAGGTGCTGTGGATGCATCTTCTTCTTTCCAGCCTTTGTAGTAGCTGATCAAAGGTGCTGTCTGATCATGATAAACGTTCAGACGGTCACGTACGGTATCTTCGTTATCATCAGCACGCTGTACCAGATCTTCACCCGTTACATCGTCTTTACCTTCAACCTTAGGTGGATTGAAAGTAACGTGATAAGTACGGCCAGAGTTTGAATGTACGCGACGACCACTCATGCGCTTGATGATCTCTTCATCAGCCACATCGATCTCAACCACTGCGTCAATCTGCACGCCAGCATCTTTCAGTGCATCAGCCTGTGGAATGGTGCGAGGGAAACCGTCAAACAGGAAACCTTTCTCACAATCGGCTTCAGCGATGCGCTCTTTCACCAGACCGATGATAATTTCATCAGAAACCAGCTGACCGGCGTCCATTACCTCTTTCGCTTTCACGCCCAGAGGTGTGCCCGCTTTAACTGCCGCACGCAACATATCGCCCGTGGAGATCTGCGGAATGTCGTACTTCTCAGTAATGTATTGAGCCTGAGTACCTTTACCGGCACCCGGTGCGCCCAAAAGAATGATACGCATACAGGAAAACTCCTAAGTCCAAATTTAAAAATTGTTATAAATATAAAACTGCTGTCTGCCCCGTTTTAGTGCCACCGGGCAGAAAAATTCTTTCTGAAAACGAAAATCAAATTACACCTGAACAGGACAATACCACGCGCCTTTAGCCGAACAATTCGACGTTAGGACTAACACCATTACCAATAGGACCTGTTCGCAAAAGGTTTCTGAGATTACGGCAAAGCCTGCAACGGCTCAACCCCTGCATGACTAATGGATTAGTTATAGCGGCTATCAGAAAGTAATACAGGCGCCAGAGCGCCTGTATTTAAAGGGCCAGAGGAGCCCTAACCGGTGTTACGCATACCGGCCGAAATCCCGGCCATCGTCACCATCAATGCCTGCTCCAGACGCTGATCAGGTTGTGTACGATCCCGATTTAGCAATTCAGCCTGCAGGAAGTGCAGCGGATCAATATAAGGGTTACGCACATCAATCGACTGACGAATAATCGGATGATCCACCAGCAATTCATCTTGCTGTTTTATCTCGTTCACCAGATCCACCGTCTTTTGCAAACGACCACGTAAACTGGAACCCAATACCCCCAACTCGTCAGACACCAGCTGTTGATCGTAGTAAGCAGCAATACGCGGATCACTCTTCGCCAACACCATCTCAAGCATATTCACGTAAGAACGGAAGAACGGCCAATCTTTGTACATGGAACGCAACAACGACGCCTGCCCGCCTTTCACTGCTTCACCTAACGCGGTATCGGAACCTAACCACGCCGGCAACATCAAGCGGATCTGCGTCCAGGCAAAGATCCATGGAATCGCCCGCAAACTTTCTACACCACCGTCCTGACGCCGTTTTGCCGGACGAGAACCCAGAGGCAACTTGGCAAGCTCCTGTTCAGGCGTCGCCGCACGGAAATACGGTACAAATTGTGAATCATGGCGCACGACATCACGATAGGATGCCAGTCCTTGCTGGGCCATATGTTCCATCTGCTGACGCCACATCTCTTCCGGACCCGGCGAAGGATCCAGCGTTGCTTCCAATACGGCACCGGCATACAGTTCCAGATTGCGCACAGCAATTTCCGGGATACCAAATTTAAAACGAATCATCTCACCTTGTTCGGTAACCCGCAGACTTCGATCTACCGACCCCGGTGGCTGCGCCAATATGGCCGTATGACTTGGACCACCCCCGCGACCGACTGTACCGCCACGGCCATGGAATAAAGTCAGATGCACACCACGCTCTTTACACAATGCGGTCAGGCCTTCCTGCGCTTTGAACTGCCCCCAGGCAGCGGCCAGCTGTCCCGCGTCTTTCGAACTGTCAGAGTATCCGATCATCACTTCCTGATGACCTTCTGTGTACTGCTTATACCAGTCGACATCCAACAATGCCGTGATACAGTCGCGGGCGTTATCCAGGTCATCAAGGGTTTCAAACAACGGCACCACACGCATGTTGTGTCCGATACCCATATCTCTCAGCAACAGGATAACGGCTAGTACATCCGAGGGCTGACTCGCCATAGAGATCACATAGGATCCCAGATTGTTTCGCTCTGCCTGTGCCACCACTTTGCAGGTATCCAAGACCTCCTGCACTTCAGCAGAAGGCTCCCAGTTACGCGGAAACAGGGGACGACGACTTTGTAACTCCTTCAGCAGGAAGTTCTGGCGCCCTTCCTCACTCCAGCCATTGTAGGAACCCAATCCGTAGAACTGAGACAGTTCTTCGAAAACTTGAGCATGGCGATCAGAGCTCTGACGAATATCCAGCTTAACCAGTGAGGTACCAAAGCACGCGATGCGGCGGATGATATCTTCCAGTGCACCTTTCGCGATAATGCCCATACCACAGTCCGTCAGCGACTTATGGCACAGCATCAACGGCTCCAACAGCTCCTCACTGCAGTGATAGACCGGCGTGTCCGGCAACGGATCACCTTTCAGTTTGGCGTGAATCCATGCTTTAGTGTTCGCCAATCGGGACCTGACCTGCCCCAACATCTCACGATAGGGTTCCGCACAGTCAGTACCAATCCAGCGGCGTAGTTCATCGTTCGCTTTCACCATAGAAAGCTCTGAGCGCAGCGCATCGACATCGCGGAAATACAGATCTGCCGCCATCCAGCGCGACAGCAACAACACCTCTTCAGTGACGTTCGCGGTAACATTCGGGTTGCCGTCTCGATCCCCCCCCATCCAGGATGCAAAACGTACCGGAGAGGACTCCAGCGGCAGGCGCTCTCCCAGTGTTTCATCAAGCTGTGCATCCAGCCGTTTTAGAAATTCCGGGATCGCCTTCCACAGCGAATTTTCGATCACCGCAAAGCCCCATTTAGCTTCTTCTACCGGCGTTGGGCGTTGCTGACGGATTTCATCGGTATGCCAGATCTGGCTGATTAACTCGTTGAGGCGCTGTTCAGAGGATTCCCCCTGATCCAAACCGCGCAGGCAGTCAGCCACACCATCATATTTTTGAATCAGCGTTCTGCGGTTCACTTCCGTTGGATGTGCAGTGAGGACCAGATCAACCTGCATCTCGCTCAGCGTGCTGGCGACGGTTTTAGCGTCGAATCCGCGCTGGTGCAAACGGGCGAACAGGCTACAAAGGGAGTCCGGGGTACAGACATCTGTTATTTCCAGACGTCGACGCACCCGGTGATGTTCTTCTGCGATATTGGCGAGATTAAGAAACTGGGTAAATGCCCGAGCAACCGGTAACACCTCGTCATCACTCAGGTTATGCAGGACTTGGAGCAACGAATCACGTGCAGCATCATCTGCACCACGGGCATTTTTCGCCAGTTTCCGTATCTGCTCCAGCCGGTCCAAAAACTCATCACCACGCTGGCCACTGATCGTTCGTCCCAGACTTTCACCCAACGAGCGCACATTCTCTCGTAAGGCTTCGTGTAGATCAGACATCGCGTACCTCCGCAAACATTCCTTAAATATGCCTGTTGCAGATAACCCCATGAACTGCGCGGGCTAAGCTCTGCAACAGTGGATCACTTTGATAGTAACGCTTTGATATAAAACCAACATACACCCTTTGATCTAATTATCAAAAGCCAAAGAAATTTCAGAATAGAGCCAAAGGATGAGCCTGACCACATAACGTGACAAACCCATAACAAAAAGAATTATGGCAATATGGCGTGTAAACGCGTGAGCTGATCTTGTGCCAGCCATTCGTTTTCATAGTGAATTTCCAGTGGCGAAGCGCCATCCAGAAGAATGTAGAGGTGATAGTTTTCCGGCTGCTGTACCCCGGTTTCAAAACGCAGTTCGACGCTTTGAACCCGGTCAAAGTGATAGCGCTGGAAACCTTTGGGCGTTACCACAGCCAGTTCGCGGGCCTGAATATCCACCAGCAGATTGGGTTGACCTTTTAAGTCCTCTGACGGTGTAAAACCCTGCTTTTTCAGCAGTGACAACTGATTCTGGCTGTTCTGCCAGTTATAAAAAGCGAGACCTGCGAGTAAAACAACAATCAGGATAAACCAATGTATTCCACCCACAGATACGCTCCTTAAAGACCTTTTGCTTTAGCTTCATCCCAGAATGCATCCAGCTCATCAAGGCTGAACATATCCCAGTCACGCCCCGATTCCTGAACACATTTTTCCACATGTCCAAAGCGACGTTCAAACTTCTGGTTAGTGCCACGCAGTGCGACTTCAGGATTCACACTCAGGTGACGGGCCAGGTTGACCTGAGCAAACAAGATATCGCCCATCTCATCCTGAATTTCCGCCTGACGGCCATCACGAATGGCTTCGCGCAGCTCGTCGACCTCTTCAGCGATCTTATCCAGCACCAGTTCAGGATCATCCCAGTCAAATCCAACCTGACTGGCACGCTTTTGCAGCTTGTTCGCCCGACTCAACGCCGGTAACGCACGTGGTACATCGTCCAGCACACCGGAGCGCGCTTTTCCATCACGCTCCTGCTGCTTGATCGCTTCCCAGTTTGCCTTGATCTGCGCCTCATCAATGCTGTCACCGCTACGTTCTGAACGCAGCGTCCCTGTCGGGAAAACATGCGGATGACGTCGCACCAGTTTCTCGATCAGGTTGCTCACAATCGCATTGAAATCGAATTGTTGAGCCTGGTCTTCGATCTCATCGCCTAATTGCGCGTAGAAGATCACCTGAAACAGCAGATCTCCCAGTTCATCTTTCAGATGCGCCCAGTCCTGACGTTCGATGGTATCCGCGACCTCATACGCCTCTTCCAGCGTATGCGGTACGATGCTGGCGAAATCCTGTTTCAGGTCCCAGGGGCAGCCTGATTCAGGATCGCGCAAACGCTGCATCAGATAGATCAGGTCATCAACGTTATACTCCGCCATCAGAGGTTAAATCCACTGCGTTGACGATGTACGTCGATCACGTTTGGCACTTGGTTGATCTTATCCATAATACGGCCCAACAACTCCAGCCCCGCGATCTCAACCGTGATCGTCAGACATGCTGTGTTGTTGTGTTTATCGGTGACTGTATTGGCAGCAGTGACGTTCACATTGTCCTCCGCCAGCAGAATCATCACATCACGCAACAAACCAGAACGGTCGTAGGCTTCGATGTAAACATCCACCGGATAGGTCGCTTCACCCTCGCGTCCCCAATCCACTTCGATCACACGTGGGCCATCCGTTTCACGCAACTGCATCAGGTTTGGACAGTCATCCCGGTGCACAGAAACACCGCGCCCCACGGTAATGTAGCCCGCAATTGGGTCTCCCGGTACAGGCTTACAGCAGCTTGCCATAGTGGTAAGCAAGTTGCCGACACCCAGAATGCGAATATCGCCAAGCCCGGCTGGACTGCGTTCTTCGGATGGCAACGCCAGATCCAGCTGTTCATCCGGATGCGCATGATCAACCTGACGCTGAGCGCCATTGATGATCTGAGACAAACGAACGTCACCGGCACCCAGTGCGGCAAACAGATCTTCAGGGGCTTTGAAGTTCAGGTCAGTCGCCATGACGTCAAAGCTGATATCTTCCTGATCCAACGCCAGACGTTTCATCTCGCGATGGATAATCTTCTGACCCGCCGCTGCGTTTTTCTCTTTATCCTGCTGCTTGAACCAATGTGCGACTTTCGCGCGCGCACGCGATGAGGTCACGTAACCCAGGTTAGGGTTCAGCCAGTCACGACGCGGACGCTCTTCGTTGATGGTCATAATCTCAACCTGATCGCCGGTACGCAGGCGACGGTTAAGCGGCACAATACGGCCGTTGATCTTCGCACCACGGCAACGGTGGCCGATCTCAGTATGGACACGATAGGCGAAATCAACAGGAGTCGCACCCTGCTGCATATCGATTACATGGCCATCCGGTGTGAAGATGTAGATACGGTCCTGCACAATATCCGCGCGCAGCATATCGCCAAAGGCTTCGCTTTCACCCAGATCTTCGTGCCATTCGAGTACCTGACGCAACCAGGCGATTTTGTCTTCATAGGCATCGCTGCTGGTTTTAGTGTCAGTCCCTTTATAAAGGTGGTGCGCGCAAACACCCAGCTCCGCTTCCTCATGCATCTCATGAGTACGGATCTGGATCTCAAGCACTTTGCCTTCCGGCCCAAACACCGCGGTATGCAACGAGCGATAACCGTTGGGTTTTGGCGATGCAATGTAGTCGTCAAACTCGTGCGGAATGTTCTTCCACTGGCCATGCACAATACCCAGCACGGCGTAACAGTCTTTTATCTCCGGCACCAGAATACGAACGGCACGTACATCATAAACCTGGCTAAAGTCGATGTTCTTGCGCTGCATTTTGCGCCAGATACTGTAGATATGCTTAGCTCGGCCATTCACATCGCCATCAATACGGTTTTCACCCAAACGGCGGTCGAGCAGATTGACGACCTCATCGATAAACTCCTGCCGGTCGAGACGTTTCTCATCCAGCAGTTTGGCGATGTTTTTGTAGTCGTTTGGCTTGAGGTAACGGAAAGAAAGGTCTTCCAGTTCCCATTTGATATGACCGATACCCAAACGATGGGCCAACGGTGCGTAGATATCGAAGACTTCCCGCGCAACCAGATAACGCTTTTTACGGGAACCGTCTTTAACAGCACGAATCGCGCAGGTGCGTTCGGCTATTTTGATCAGGGCAACACGCACATCGTCGATCATGGCCACCAGCATCTTACGCAGGTTGTCCATGTGGGTGGCGCCACCCAGAACGTTATCTTCGGCGCGTGGACTCTTACGACTGCCGATAGCAGCCATCTGGCGAACTCCATCCACCAGTGTGGCGATCTCCTTGCCAAATTGTTTACGCACACTCTCCAGCGGGAGTTTACGTTCACGCACGGACCGATACAGAATTGCCGCGACAATGGTCGGCTGATCCTGTTGCAGTTCCGCCAGAATTTGAGCCATCTCCAGACCGGTCAGGTAACTGCCAGCGGAATTCTCGGACCAGACATCCTCTTCTGTTCCTGAACGATCAAATGCCTGCTTTGCTAACTCACAAGCACGGCGTATCTCTTCTATATCGTCGATCTCGACCTGCTCGGCTAATCGCTCGAGCCACAGGTCCAGATCCACAGTTCCATCCTGACGAATGGGGTGATCTTCTCGAACCTTTACCATGGCAAATTGCCACTCCTTTCTTGTACGACTCTGCCGCGAAGCAACGGTTTTTTTATTCTTATTTATCAGAGCGGGTACCTAGTACGCTCCGTTGACACCTTATAACGGCAAGCACCCACACCCCTTTAAGGGGTCGGGCGCACATTCTAGACTTTAAGACAGACAATCGCGAGCAAGTTCCATGCTCATTGCGCTTATCCTTGATTTTGATGCACAAAAAAGGGAGCTCAAGGCTCCCTTTTTATCGGTCTTTTACGACTTACTCGCCGTTGAAGACACCGGTAGAAAGGTAGCGATCACCGCGATCACAGATAATGCAGACAATCACCGCATTTTCGACCTGTTCAGCCAGGCGTAGCGCGCCAGCGACCGCACCACCTGAGGATACGCCACAGAAGATACCTTCCTGCTGAGCCAGTGCCCGCATGGTATCTTCCGCAGACTGCTGATCGATATCGATCACCTGATCAACCCGGGAAGCATCAAAAATCTTCGGCAGGTACTCTTCCGGCCAGCGACGAATGCCTGGGATCTGTGCACCTTCACAGGGCTGCAGACCCACGATCTCTACTGCACTATTTTGTTCTTTCAGGTAACGCGAGGTCCCCATAATCGTGCCGGTCGTCCCCATAGAGCTCACAAAATGGGTGACAGAACCTTCGGTCTGCTGCCAAATCTCAGGACCCGTACCACGGTAATGCGCTTCAGGATTATCCAAATTGGCAAACTGATCCAACACAATCCCTTTACCTTCACTCTGCATTTTGTGCGCCAGATCACGCGCGCCTTCCATGCCCTCTTCCTTGGTCACCGTAATCAGCTCAGCACCGTATGCCGTCATCGACGCTTTACGTTCAGCACTGCTGTTGTCTGGCATGATCAGAATCATCTTGTAACCCTTAATGGCCGCCGCCATCGCCAGGGCAATACCTGTATTACCCGACGTCGCTTCGATCAGAATATCGCCGGGTTTTATCATGCCACGCTCTTCCGCCAACTGAATCATGCTCAGTGCGGGGCGATCTTTTACCGAACCGGCCGGGTTATTGCCTTCCAGCTTACAAAGAATGGTATTACCCCGTCCTTGCCCGATGCGCTGTAATCGCACCAATGGAGTCTGACCGACGTAATCTTCAATGGTCGGAAAATGAACGCTCATAGAATCACCCGAGGGTTACAAGGTAGTAACCAAAAGAAATAAAAAAACGAATTTATATACCTTACAATATCAGTCGGAATAATACCTTCGACGAATAAAAAGCTCAAGAAGGCCAGATTGAGAGATCATCATAGACCAGAAGCCATGAGTCGGGGGCTTCATTAAAAATACTTCCTCTGCGTTTAGTCTCCAATAAACACCCAGTGCTCCAGAAAGCCGGTCTCTGATAGCTGTCGAGCACGCGCTTATGGTATGTTCCCAAGCCTCTGCGTACGGATACAAGGCGAGGAAATATTCAGGTGAGCTACACTATTGTCGATACAAACCAGACCCTGCACTACGATGAAGACTCTGTAATTTCCTCCCCGGTTGAAGGCGAGTTATTTTTTGGTCAAGACGCCTATTACACCGGAAATACGCCGTCATACATAGAAAACGGTGATGGCACTGTCAGCGACCTCAATACCGGCCTTACCTGGGGCCAAGCGTATGTATCTGATGTCACTTATACCGAAGCAGTAAACGGAGCGGCCAGCTATACATTAGGCGGTTATACTGACTGGCGACTACCGACAATCAAAGAGCTTTATTCGTTGATGGATTTCAGCGGTTATACCGGCTCATCCGCAACGACCTCTAGTCCATATCTGGATACGAATTACTTTGAATTTACCTATGGAGATACAGCAAACGGCGATCGCTTCATTGACGCTCAGTATTGGAGTGCTACAGAGTACGTTTCCACCACCATGTATGGAAACAGCACCACATTTGGCGTGAATTTCGCGGATGGGCGAATAAAAGGGTATCCAAACGCTGAGGTAAATGGCGCCGATATGGAGCGTTACGTGCGCTATGTGCGTGGTAACGAGGAATACGGCGAAAACAGTTACACCGACAACGGTGATGGGACCATCACCGATCAGGCAACGGACCTGATGTGGACCCAAAGCGACAATGGCACGGCGTTAAGCTGGGAAGATGCATTGGCGTGGGCTGAAAATCTGAACTTTGCAGGCTATAGCGATTGGCGACTACCCAATGCCAAAGAGCTGCACAGCATCGTTGATTATTCCCGATCACCGGATACAACAAACTCCGCAGCAATAAATCCTCTCTTTCAGGTGACAGAAATCACTAATGGAGTCCTTGATTACCCCTATTACTGGAGCAGTACAACCCATATTGAAGGCCAAACCGGAGATCACGCTGTGTACTTTGCGTTTGGTGAGGCATCAGGCTACCTGGAAGATATACATACAGGGGACTACAACCTGACCGATGTACATGGTGCCGGCGCTCAGCGTAGCGATCCTAAAACCGGTGATCCCGCCGATTATCCAAATGGGTTCGGTCCACAAGGGGATGTCATCAGCATTTATAATTATGCTCGCGCTGTGCGTGATGACACCAATACCTCTGGAGAGGGAGGAACAGCGGGTAACGACTTCTGGGTATCAACTATCGCAGATGAAACCTTTGATGGCGCAGCCGGTATAGATACCGTTGAATTTAGTCTGGAATATAACCGTTATCTGGTTTCAGCCAGTGCTGACCAGATCAGTGTATCTGGCCCGGAAGGGAGCGATACACTGCTGAATATTGAACGCATCCACTTCAGTGACCGTGCTCTTGCATTTGATATGGTCGGGAATGCGGGTATGACGGCGAAGGTATTAGGGGCTGTTTTTGGCTCAGACACAGTTGAAAACACCACCTATGCGGGGATAGGACTGAACTATCTTGATAATCAGGGCTATGATTATGCATCCTTGGTGCAGCTGGCGCTCGATGCTCGGCTGGGAGCATCCGCATCCTATGAAGATGTGGTTAACCTTTTATACACCAATGTGGCTGGGGTTATGCCGTCCACCTCAGCGCTAGCGTTCTACACCGGGTTATTGGAAACCGGGCAACACACAACTGCCTCTCTAGGCGTTCTGGCTGCAGACACCGAACTCAACGCAGCCAACATTGATATCCTGGGGCTTTCCGCTTCGGGGTTTGAGTATTCGCCTATTTAATCGACGCCATAATAGCCATCAAGCCTTCACGCCAAATATCCCCCCCGAAAGGGAGATCGTACGAGATACCCTCTTCTAAGATACGAACGACTACGGACGTGTCGGCACGATCAAAACGGGGCAAGGGCTTGCGCGTGTGACGTTCTGACTTACATCCCCC